>DATFLS010000643.1:0-12911 GCA_035267465.1 bacterium | reverse complement strand
GTATACTCCAGATCGAATGCCTCAGCTACCCCCTTATGGGTGACCTGTCCTTTATAGATATTCAATCCCTCTGCCAGGTCCGGATAATCCTTTATCTTGTGGTAATCATTCAACGAAGCAACTTGTGATATATAGGGAAGTGTAGCATTAGTTAAAGCGATAGTTGAAGTATTGGGGACCGCACCGGGCATATTGGTCACACAGTAATGGAGTACTCCTTCCACTTCGAAGATGGGATCTTCATGGGTGGTGGGTTTCACCGTTTCAATACATCCGCCCTGGTCCACCGCCACATCCACAACCACTGATCCTTTCCCCATGGATTTCAGCATTTCACGATTGACCAGAGTGGGGGCTTTTGCGCCCGGAATGAGGACGGCGCCGATGAGTAAATCGGTCATTTCCAGCATTTTGCGGATATTGTGCTGATTCGAATACATGGTGAACACGTTTTTCGGCATGACATCATCCAGGTACCGGAGTCTTTCGATATCCACATCCAGGACGTACACCTTCGCGCCCAACCCGGCGGCAATTTTGGCGGCATTGGTGCCGACCACTCCGCCGCCCAGGATCGTGACGACTGCCGGCTCCACGCCGGGGACGCCACCCAGTAAAATACCCTTCCCGCCCATACGTCGCTCCAGATATTTCGCGCCTTCCTGCACGGCCATCCGGCCGGCCACTTCGCTCATGGGAACAAGCAGCGGAAGTGTGCCATCCTGCAACATGACAGTTTCGTAGGCCAGGCCGATAGCGTTGGTTTTGATGAAGCCCCGGGTCAACTCCTCGGAAGCGGCAAAATGAAAATACGTGAAGACAATCTGTTCTGCACGGATCATGTCCAGTTCGGGAGATTGCGGTTCCTTCACTTTGACCACCATCTCCGCTCGTTTAAAAATTTCCCCGGCAGTCTGGAGGATTTCCGCTCCGTATGAACGATACATCCCGTCAGAGAAACCACTTTGAAAGCCCGCTGCCTGTTCCACCAGCACCTGATGACCGCTCCTGACCATGAGCTCCACGCCCATAGGGGTCATGCTTACGCGATTTTCATTGCTTTTAATCTCTCTGGGAACACCGACTATCATGCAGACTCTCCTTGCTTTTGCATGAGGATCCGGGCTCATTCAGCAGGTTTTAAGATACTGGTCACCAGCCGATCGGAAGGAAACAGTTCCGCTGCCAGGGAACGGACATCATCCGCAGTCACCGCCTCGACCCGGGCCAGAAATTCATCCATGGTTTGAAATTTATTATAATAGATATCTTGCTTGGCTAACCGGTTCATGCGATGAAACATATTTTCAAGGGACAGCACCAGACTCCCCTTCACCTGAGATTTCACCTTTTGTATTTCGTCTTCAGTGACGGGTTTGTTGCTTAACTTCTGCAGTTCTTCAATCAACCTTTCCCGCATGAATTCCAGTTGCGATCGTTCGGTGCCCACATACGCCCCGAGTAATCCATCATCCGTATAGAAATCCATGAAGGAATAGATGGAATAGACGAAGCCGTATTGTTCCCGGATGTTCTGGAAGAGCCGGGAACTCATCCCGCCGCTCAGCAGGGTATTCAGCACAAGGAGCGCATAACGCCGCGGATTGCTGTACGAGAATGTCCGGGCTCCGACTACCAGGTGGGCCTGCTGCTTCCCGTCTTCATAGACTTTGATACCGGTATCAGGTGGCTCAGGCGGCGCCAGATTTCTCGAATTGCTTCTCTCCGGGGTAAATTCTTCAAAGGCAGACTCAACCCACTCGAGGATACGATGGTGATCGATATGACCTGCCACCGAGATCACCATTCGCTCGGGGAGATAGTAGCGTCCGGTGAAATCCCGAATCATCTTCCGGGAAAATCGCCGGATGGAACGCCGGGTGCCCAGAATATTAAATCCCAGCGGATGATTCGGAAACATTTGAGTGATGAAGAATTCGTGGATTAAATCGCTGGGGGTATCTTCCACGTCCGACAGTTCTTCGAGTACGACGCTCTTCTCCCGTTCGATATCCCGGGAGAGAAACAGCGGATGCAAAATGATATCACTCAGCACCTCGATGGCCTGCGGGACATGTTCGTCCAGGACCCGGGCGTAAAAACAGGTGAGCTCCTTGCCGGTGAAGGCATTGATATTTCCTCCCAGCGATTCGATGGTGTTGGCGATTTCAAAGGGTGAGCGGTTTTCGGTTCCCTTGAACACCATGTGTTCCATGAAGTGGGCGATCCCGTTATTCTCGGTCGTTTCATCCCGGGAGCCCCCCTGCACCCACACACCAATCGCCGCCGAACGCACAAAATCGGCGTGTTCGGTGACAACGGCCAAACCATTGGGAAGGACGGACTTTCTGATATGCTCAAGCGTCTCCATAGACGGCAATCAGTCCAGGAGCGCTTTCCGGCTCAGATCGAGCCGACCTCGATCATCGATACTCAGCAGCTTCACCTTCACATTGTCACCCACTTTCATCACATCGGTGACCTTGTCAGTTCGCTTATGCTGGATATTGGAGATGTGCAACAGGCCCTCCTTGCCGGGAAGTATTTCGACGAACGCTCCGTATTTCTCAATACGCTTGACCACGCCCTCATACACTTCCCCTTCTTCGGGCTGTTCCGTATACGACCGGGCCATTTTCAGGGCCTGCTCGCCTGCATCACGGGTTTCGGCGGAAATGAACACGGTGCCGTCATCATCAATTTCGATGTTGGCTCCGGTCTCTTCCTGGATTTTCTTCACCGTTTTGCCGCCCGGTCCAATCAGGGTGCCGATCTGACTGGGATCAATCTTGTAGGAAATAATTTTGGGCGCATACTCTGAGGTTTGGGATCGCGGTTCGGCAATCACTTTATCCATGATCTCGCGAATATACCGACGACCCTCAGTAGCCTGCCGAAGCGCTTCACGCAGCAGGTCGAAGGAGACGCCCGAAATTTTGAGATCCATCTGAACCGCAGTGATCCCGTTCGCTGTGCCGGCGACTTTGCAGTCCATGTCACCATAATGATCTTCCTCACCGAGGATATCGCTCAGGATCCGATACTGGTCTCCCTCCTTCACCAGGCCCATGGCGATGCCGCTCACAGCCGCCTTCACAGGCACACCGGCATCCATCAGGGAGAGCGAGGCGGCGCACACGGTAGCCATCGATGACGATCCGTTGGATTCCAGGATATCCGAGACCACCCGCGTGGTGTATGCGAATTCCTCGGCATCAGGCATAACCTGGTTCAGGGCGCGTTCCGCCAGATGCCCGTGCCCGACTTCCCGCCGGCTGACCCCGCGTATGGGTCGCACTTCGCCCACGCTGAATGGCGGGAAATTATAATGCAGCATGAATCGCTTGTAGTATTCTTTGCTGAGATCGTCTACCAGCTGTTCGTCCATCTTGGTGCCCAGGGTGACCCCACAGAGTGACTGCGTCTCCCCCCGGGTGAACAACGCCGAACCGTGCGCCCGGGGAAGCACGCCGATTTCGCACTCAATGGGCCGGATATCCGTTGCTTTCCGGCCATCAGTACGCACGTCTGTTTCCAGGATGCGCTTCCGCATGTTCTGTTTGATATGTTCCTCAATGAGATCACCCACATCATCCGAACTGTCAGGATATTCCTCGGCTAACTGCGCAAAAATCGATTCCTGCAGTTCCGATTTCTTCTTACCGCGATCTTGTTTGATCGAGGTGGTGACGATTTCTTCCACGTCCCGTTCCGACACCAGCTGCTTCACCTTCTCCTGCACTTCTGCATCACTGGTGACGACTTCGTACTGGCGTTTGTCTTTTCCGGCTTCCTTCACCAAATTATCCTGCAGGTTGATAATTTTCAGGATGGCTTCATGGCCTGCTTTCAGCGCATCGATAAATTCATCTTCGGAAACTTCGCCTGCATCCCCTTCGATCATGATGATACTATCTCTGGTACCGGCCACCACCAAATTCATCATGGAGGTTTCCAGTTCCGTCTGGTTGGGATTAATCAGGTAATCGTCTCCCTGCTTCCCGACCCGAACCGAGGCGATAGGCCCGTTGAACGGGATATCGGAAATGCTTAACGCGGCGGATGCGCCCACCGGACCTAATATATCGGCCAGGTTCTCCTGATCCGACGATATGACAGCAATCATAACCTGGGTATCATACATATACCCGTCCGGGAAGAGCGGCCGGATCGGGCGATCCGTTAACCGCGCACTGATCACTTCATGATCGCTGGGACGGCCTTCCCGTTTGAAAAAACCTCCGGGAACTTTCCCGGCGGCATAGCCCTTCTCCCTGTAATCGACCATTAACGGAAAATATCCGAAGTCCGACGGCTCGCGCTCAGAGACGGCAGTCGCCAGAATGATGGTATCACCATACTGAACTGTCACGGCTCCGTCAGTTTGCCGCGCAAGCCGACCTGTTTCAATCTTCAGCGTCCGACCGGCTAATTCAATTGATTTCTCGATATAATTCAAGGTTCCTCCTTTGTTCTGGCACGTTCAGTTACTTACGTAAGCCAAGATCTGTGATAAGTGTACGATACCGGTCAACGTCTTCCCGGACCAGATAATTCAATAACCGCCGACGCTGTCCCACTAATTTCAATAATCCGCGCCGGCTGGAATGGTCCTGCGGGTTCGACTGCAGGTGGGAAGTTAACTTGTTAATACGTCTGGTTAACAGGGCGACCTGGACCTCGGGCGATCCGGTATCACTCTCCTTCAACCCGAACTCGGATACGACGTCCTGTGTTTCTTCTGTGGTTAATGTCATGCCACTAACTCCTTTTGGTATTGTTTCCACGGATGTTCATCCGCAATGATATGTTCGCACTGTTGTTTGTCCTTCGATAATTGTTCCACCAGGTCCTCCGGTGAGGCAAATTTTTGTTCGTCCCGAAGGCGATGGAAAAAATGCATCGTGAGGGTGCAGCCGTACAGCGAGCGTTCCACCGAATGGAGGATATGGACTTCTACGGTATGCCGTCCATCGGTAAAGGTGGGCCGGCTGCCGATATTGCACATCCCATAGCCTTCCTCTTCTTCCCCGGTGACGTAGACCAGGTACACACCGTCGCCGGGAATCAATTTGTGCCGGTTCCGGGAGACCACATTCGCTGTGGGAAAATCCAACTCATGCCCCCGTTTTTCTCCTTCCTGCACGACCCCGGCCATCCGATACGGCCTGGTGAGATATTTGATTGCCTGCAGGGTGTTCCCCTCGTTCAAATAGGACCGGATATGCGAACTGCTTATCATATCGTCACCCGCTAATCCAACCGCTTCCATGGCGATGGTTTGGTAACCATACTGATCTTCGTGATCCTTCAAAAACCGGGCGTCGCCTTCTCTCCCCCGGCCGAAATGATGATCGTATCCAATGATGATTTCGTCGGGAGCGAAGGGGTTAATAAGGTATTCCTCCAGAAATTCCAGGGCGCTGATCCGGGAAAAATGTTCGGTGAAGGGCAGAATGATAACGTAATCCAGATCAAATTCGCTCCGGAGAATGTCCGTTTTCTCTTCCACCGTGGTCAACAGTTCCACCGGAACGTCTTTATCTTTGAACAGAACTTCTTTGGGATGCGGACTGAAGGTGATGAGAACCGAAGGCACCTGGCGTGTACGTGCCTCTTCCTGGACCTTCGAAATGATGTGTTTATGCCCGTAATGTAATCCGTCGAAGCTCCCGAGCGTTATGACACAATGACTGAGTGGGGGTATGTTGTCTATGCTGCTATATAACTCCATCTACGTTCCAAGTTATCCATAGGAATTGCATTATCTAAGTTATACTGACCGACTGCTGTTCTGGTGAGTTGTGCCACTACCGCATCGGTGCCTAACTCCGCACCGATGTCCCGTGCGAGTGCACGAATATAGGTCCCTTTCGAACACCGGACGCGCAAGCGCACATCTTGTCCCGCTCGATCCAGCAACGTCAATTCGTAAATTGTCACTTCGGCGGGTTCGCGCTCCACGGTTTTGCCCTGGTTGGCCAGCTTATACAGGCGCTCTCCGCTCACTTTTTTCGCAGAGTACATCGGTGGCACCTGCTGAATCCGGCCCCGAAATTCCTCCAGAGCAGCTTGTATCTGGGCGATATCGACAGTGACAACATGATCGGCGAGCACTTCGCCGTCCAGGTCGTGAGTATTGGTGCTCATCCCCAGGCGGATGGTGGTTTCATAGGTTTTCGGCAGGGTCATAAATTCCTGAAATCGTTTGGTTGCTCCTCTGCCGACCAGGATAATCAGCACGCCTTCCGCGACCGGATCCAGCGTGCCGGCGTGCCCGACTTTTTTCTCGCCCGTAATACGCCGAACTTTTTCCACCACTTGAAAGGAGGTCATCCCCACCGGTTTATTGATATTCAGCACTACCCCGTTCTGCTTCATCATGCGGTCGAATCGCTATCGCTGCTCTCGAATTTGATTAATTAACTCCTCGATACGTGCGGCTTTTTCAGCCGTCTCGTCCAGCTCAAACTGCAGCTCGGGCACAAACCGCAAATCGATCTCCTGGCCCAAAATGTAGCGTACTTCACTCTTCGTCTTCTTCAATGCCAGGAATATCTCTTGTTTGTCATCCTCGTCATCGGCGAGGATGCTGAAAAAAATCTTGGCATGCCGCAGGTCAGAGGACATCTCAACATCCGTAACCGTTACCCGCTCCACTTTATATACGCCGATATCCTTTATCAGCTTCTCACTCACGATTCGCTTGACCAGCTGTTCAACCCGTCGTACCCGATTTCCCTGACTCATAGTAACTCCATATGCCTTTTAATAATTCTGACTGCCGGATACCGTTCGATCTGATCTTCCAGTGCAGTGAACATTCTGTCGATCACCCTGGAATCGGTACTCGCAGTGGTCAAGGCAATTTCTGCCCGTCCCCAGAGATCGTGCATACCGACTTCGGAAAAGGAGACGTTATATTTTTTCTGAACCTGCGATCGCAGTCGGGAGATAACGGACCGTTTATTTTTTAAGCTGTGTGTATTATTCAAGTGCAATTCCAGCTGCAATAACCCGATAACCATTCCGTGTCCTCATCAGGATGCCTGAGCCGATTGTTCCAGAGTACGCTTCACGGTCACGATTTCATACGGCTGGATGATATCGCCGGTTTCCAGATCATCGAATCCTTCCAGTGAGACGCCACATTCATACCCCTCCTGGACTTCCCGCACATCATCCTTAAACCGGCGGAGGGAGGCAACTTCGCCATCAAAGATCACTTCATTATCCCGGATAACCCGGGCACGGCAGCCCCGTACTATCTTGCCGTCGGAAACATAACAGCCGGCCACTTTCCCCGCACGCGGCACCTGGAAAATCTCCCGGACTTCCAGTTCACCGATTCCCTTCTCGCGTTCTTCAGGTTCCAGCATCCCTTCCAGCGCCAGTTTGACTTCATTCACCGCATCATAGATCACGCTGTAGTTTCGAATCTCCACATTCTCCCGTTTCGCTACGGCCATCGCCTGGGGCGAGGTGGCCACATGAAATCCGAGAATGATCGCATCGGATGCGGTGGCCAGAAGCACATCGGATTCACTGATCATACCCACGCCCTTATGGACCACGTTCACGGCCACCTCGTCAGTGCTTAATTGCTGGAGGGAATCACTCAGTGCCTCGATGGACCCATCGGCATCTCCTTTGATAACCATCGAGAGTTCCTGGACTTTCCCTTCTTTAATTTGTTTGGAAATTTCATCCAGGGTGGTCAACTGGGTAAGCCGCAGTTCCTGTTCACGGCGCTGTTTCTGCCGCTCGTTGCTGATTTTCTTCGCTTCCCGTTCCTCTTCCAGCACCACGATTGTATCCCCGGCCTGGGGGACATCATCGAATCCGAGGACCCGCACCGGCTGACCCGGTTTGGCTTCCTCAATTTCATTCCCGCGTTCGTCGTGCAGGGCTCGTACCCGACCGGAATAGATGCCGCACACAAACGTATCACCCACATGCAAGGTTCCCTTATCGACGAGGACTGTTGCAACCGGACCCAATCCCCGGTCCAGCCGCGATTCCACGACCACGCCCCGGGCTTCGGTATCCGGATTTGCCTTCAATTCGAGCAGTTCCGTTTCCAGCAGAATGAG
Source organism: bacterium (assembly GCA_035267465.1). Classification (GTDB taxonomy): domain Bacteria; phylum Fidelibacterota; class JAANXI01; order JAANXI01; family JAANXI01; genus DATFLS01. The sequence goes on along the minus strand of DATFLS010000643.1, from coordinate 4,818 downwards.
TTCAAGCAAATCACCGATCCCTTCGCCGGTTTTTGCGGAAATTGCCTGCGCCTGATATTTTCCGCCCCATTCCTCCACCAGGATTTCCTGCTCCGACAGCTCCCGCTTCACCCGATCCGAATCCGCCTGGGGTTTATCAATTTTGTTAATGGCAACCACAATCGGCACGCCGGCAGATTTGGCATGATTGATCGCCTCGATAGTCTGCGGCATCACTGCATCGTCGGCAGCGACAATCAGTACAACAATATCCGTTATCTGAGCACCGCGGGCACGCATAGCGGTAAATGCCTCGTGTCCCGGGGTATCAAGAAAGGTGATTTTTCTATCCTCACCCAATTCCACAGAGTAGGCGCCGATATGCTGGGTGATTCCACCGGATTCACCGGCGACGACATTCGTCTTGCGAATATGATCCAGCAAGGTGGTTTTGCCGTGATCAACATGCCCCATAATGGTCACCACAGGCGGTCGGGGCTGCGCTTTTTGTTTGTCCTCTTCGGTCTCGTGGTCCTTTAATACCTCCTCGCCATACTCCTGTTCCTGTTCCACTTCGAATCCGAATTCGTCCGCCACCATGACTATCGTATCCATATCCAGCCGCTGGTTGATAGTCACCATCAACCCCAACTCCATGCACTTTGCCACTACGTCGGTAGGGTCCACATCCATCTGCTGGGCCAGTTCATCCACGGAAATATATTCGGAGACCTGGACGACGTCCTCCGTTTCCTCCATTTCTTCTTCGGTCTGGGCCTTCTTTTTCCGCTTTTTCCCGGAAGACTTCTCGTCCATCTTGGCGAGAGTCTTCTTCACTTTTTCTTCAACTTCTTTATCGACCTTGGCCTTCTTCTTGCCCTTCTTGCCTTCTTTGGCCTTCTTTTTCTGTCGACGTGATAATAACTCTTCTAAATCTGCAATTTCAACAGTGCGGGTTTTCCGTTTCTTCTTTTCAGGCTCTTTGCCCCGCTCTCTCTTTTCTCTGCGCCCCCGTTCTTCCTCTTCAGCCTTTGCACGTTCTTTCTCTTTGGGACCCTTCTGTTTTGCCTTGGCTTTTCGACGCGCTTCTTCTTCGGCTTCCAGCTGCTTCCGGGCTTCTTCCTCTGCCCGGCGCTTCTCTTCGGCAGCCTCGCGAAGTTTTTGCTCTTCTTCCTTCTGCTGCTTCTGATCCTCCTGTGCCTGTCGAATCCGGCGGCGATTTTCCTGTTCGATCTGCTTCTGCTTGCGGGCTTCCTCCTCAATTTTACGGCGGGCTTCCTCCAGACGCCGCTCTTCCTCTTCTTTCTCACGACGCTTCCGCTCTTCTTCTTCCTGCTTTTGCCGTTCTTCCTCAATCCGCTGGCGCTCTTTTTCCTTGCGGTACCGATCAACGATCACCTTTTCTTTGGCGAACTCGTTTAAAATCTTATCATAGATCTGATCGTTCACCGCGCTCATATGGCTGCGAACTTCAATATCTTTGGCATCAAGAAATTGCAAAATTTCCTCATGCGAAATATTGAGCTCTTTTGCGATCTGGTAAATGCGTCGTTTTTTAGCCATTTATTCCTCTTGAGGTTCGAGTTTTGCAGTCTCTTGCACTTCTTCCTGAAGGGCGTCAGGCTCCTGCTGCTCCACGTCCTCGGCTTCTTCTTTCCCGGCGAGTACTTCACCCGTCTCCATATCCACATATTGGGCCAGTTCTTCTCTGAAATTGGCCAGACTCTTCTCGCCCATGCCCTTAATCGCAAGCAGATCTTCCTTTTCCGTGTTGAGGAATTCCGTGACGGTTTCGATCCCCGCTTCCATCAGCGACCGGACTCTCCCCTGGTGTAATCCTTCGATTTCATCCAGGTAGGTGACCTGTTCACCGAGCGCCTCGTATTCACTGTATTTTACGGCATCAATTTCATAGCCCGTGACCTGGGAAGCGAGGCGAATATTCTGTCCATTTTTCCCGATAGCAATGGCGATATCATCATCGTCGAAAATCGCCTGCACGTGCCGGTTTTCTTCGTCGATCTCCAGGAGGAGCGGTTTGGCCGGTGAGAGCGCCCGGGTCAACAGCACCTCGATTTCCGAACTGTCGTCAATGACATCGATTTTCTCATTGTTCAGCTCCCGGACGATCGCCTGGATGCGGCTGCCGTTCATGCCCACACAAGCCCCGACAGCGTCCACCCGGCGATCATGGGAGGTAACAATAACCTTGGCGCGATCCCCCGGTTCCCGTGCAATCTTAATTATTTCGACAATATCATCATAGATTTCCGGCACTTCCAGCTCAAACAACCGCTTTAAAAAGTTCGAATCGGCCCGGGAGATAATAATATCCGGCCCCTTGGATGTGATCACCACATCCTTGATGATTGCCTTGACCGTCTGCCCCCGGCGATAGTTCTCAGAGGGGATTTGTTCGGATCTCGGCATCTTCAACTCGGTCTTTTCAATGTTCACAAAGATGGCATCGCGGCGCACCTGGTGCACGTCTCCCATGATGATTTCGTCGACCCGGTCCTTGTAATCGTTGTATACGTGCATTTTCTCGATATCACGTATCTGCTGGTAAAGATTTTGTTTGGCATTCGCAATCAGGCGGCGCCCGAAGGAAGCCGGATCCAGGACATCCACGAAGATATCGCCCGCTTCCAGATCGGGTTCGATTTCCCGGGCGGAATCGACATCAATCTCGGTTGCCGGATCCTCAATTTCTTCCACCACCACCTTCTCATGGTAAATTTCCAGCTCCCCCTTATCCATGTTCACAATGACATCAAACTCCGCTTCCTCGCCGAAGCGTTTCCGCATCAAATTGCTGAAAATATCCTCAATGATCTCTCCCAGTTGATTGCGATCGATGTTCTTCTCTTTCGCAATCTGGGTGAAGGCGTCAATTATATCCTTATTAATCAAGGATTCTTCTCCTTTCTGACCACTGTCACCATTCCAGGATCAGTTTCCCCTGAATTATCTGATCAAATGGTATGGCCAGTTCTCCTTCTTTGTCATTTTCCATCGTCACGGTCACATCCGAGACGCTTTCAATCGTACCGACGAATGGACTCCCCGGTTCCAGTAAGGTATGTTCAACCCGTACTTTCTTCCCTATCCGCCGGCGAAAATCGCGCACAGTCTTCAGCGGCCAATCCAGTCCCGGTGACGTCACTTCCAGTGTATACTTCTCAGTCAGGTAATCCGTGTGATCCAGCCGGGCTTCAATTTTTTTCGACACTTCCGCAAGTTCATCCACGGTGATTCCGTGCTCCGTATCCGCTGTGATGACCACGACCCGGGTGCCGCGTGATCCACGCAGGGTGACATCCAGCACATACCCGCCGATCCGCTGTAAGGCTTTCCCGGCAATGTCAAAGACCGCTTCTTCAATCTGCTCCGTCGTTCTGAATGTCACGCTTCACTCCTCCCTAATGCAAAAAAAGTGGGTTCGTCAACCCACTTTCATCCATAAAGTTATACCTGACAACCATCTAATGCAAGGAATAATAGCCCCTTACATTTTACTGTGCCGTCCCCACTTCAATCATTGCCAGCAATTCCCGTGCTTCAGTTCTTATATCGGTTGTCAGGTCGTCATTCTCCAGGAGCGCCGTCAGCATGGACTGTGCGTTGGATGTGCGCCCGGAGTTAAAGGCAACTTCTGCCGCTGCCAGGGTGAATTGCTGCGCCAGAAATTTATGGGGAGCTCGCCGAAGCGCTTTCCGATAGAGGTCCAGCGCTTCGGTATGATTTCCCTGTTCAGCATGAATCGCACCCAGTGAAGCCAACGTGGAAGCGCTGAGCAGGGGATCATTATCATATCTGTCCAGGTATTGCCTGTAATATTTCTGCGCCTCTGATTCATTTCCCTGCCGGTCATAGGCGCTCGCAATATAAAACACCCCGACTCCTGCACTCCTCGTCCCCCGGTAGTCTGCGATGACCGGTTCCAGCTCGTCGATAACCTGCTGATACTGTCCCTGGTCGTACAGGGTTTGAGCTGATCCGAGCGCGGCTGCTGCCTGCATTTCGGCGTTCTGGCGGCTGTTATACATCATCAGTCCCATTGCAACAATCACGACAATGCCCAGGAGCGTATAACTCAGTAATTTCTTGTGCTGACGGATAAACCGCTCTGCCTTGTACAGAAATTCCAGCAGATCGTCCTGCTTCAACTCCTTCTTCGATATCCGTCGTTTTGGTTTCAGCATAGCCTGATTTTTCCCATCTTCATTTGATCATTCCGCAAACATACGTGTACAGGGAAAATAATGCAACAGATAATCGGTTGCTATCCTAAATAATTGATGTTCATCAATCCTATACATTGGTACTATCGTCCTGAGTTCCCTGTATCAAATTTCAAATCTTAAATAAGTCAAGGCAAGAATTGTTCCTTGAGCTCCAAATCAAGCCAGTCCGATTTCGCTAATTCGATATGTTTCCATGGCAAGGACAAGGAAACCACCGAGAAACCGACCATGTGAAACATCTCCTGAATCAATCATAGCAAAGATTTTGAACGCGTGGTGCTCAAGGAATCTGCTCTGGGGTTCGATTAGAGGACGCGTTTTGAATCTCTGGAAAAGATCACAAGCAGAGGATCGTTGATACGCGAACGAGATTTCCTGTCAGAGTACAATGAATGACCGGCGCATTGTACCCATAGCAGGATTCCCCAACGGAGTATTATGAGACGGGCTTGCCCTCATCTGTCTTTATAGAAACAATATCTCGATACATCAACATGAGTATTTACTTCACTCATCACTGTAGAGCCATCCACAATGTTGCAATTCGCCAGACGGGTGCTGTGAAGGCCGGGGGCGCCAACAGAGAGGAGCG
>DATFLS010000642.1:0-3765 GCA_035267465.1 bacterium | reverse complement strand
GCGTTATCGACGGAGTAGGCCCGGAGATTTTCACCTTTCGTGAGCTGGTACAGACTATCGGCGCCGCTATCGGAGTTCCCCGCCCCCTGGTTCCGGTTCCGCCCTGGTTCGGATATTTTACCGCCCGGCTGCTGGGACACCTGACCGGGGATGTCCTCCTCACCAGAGATGAAATCCGGGGACTGATGAAAAATTTATTATACGTTGAATCCCCGCCAACCGGTGGTACCCGCTTATCCGCCTGGTTACAGCAACATGCCGAATCGCTGGGACGCAATTACGAGAGTGAGCTTGCCAGGAGGAAGTGACGAGAGCACTTGCCAGTCGCGGTGATCAGTCTGTATCAGAGAAGCCCTGTCACAACTGCTTTACACATCACTGACAGCATTCTCCTGTCCGCCCGCAGGCAGGTCGCCTTTCGACTGTCATCTCCGCCGGATCAACTCGTCCAGGCTGTATTTACCGGGACCAATGAACAGGAGACTCAGAAACAGGGTCGCATATTTCAAAGAGTGTCCGGGGCTTCCACGCCACCTGTGATCACTCTGACAAGATCTTCTGCAGCATCTCGGCGTCGTTCTGTACCTCCTCCAGGACTGATTCGAACTGAAAGGGCTCACCTGGTGAATGTTTCTGCAGTAGCCATCGCTGATAGACCAGGCCCAGGATTGCTCGGATCTCCTCGTTCTTCAATATCGAAATTTGTTCCATAACGCCCTCCATTCAATATGAGATTTTTATCAAAGATAGGACATCCGTCAGAATAAATCATTTCCCCTGATTCCTGAACCCTATCGTCACTGCAGAATTTGGTACTTCACTTTTTTCCCAGAAGATGAATGACGGTCTCGGTTCATCGAAATTGGAAAACGAAACAGGCGAATGTCCGGTTCGTGTATTGATTTTTTCGCACATCCGGAGTAACATAGTATCTCGGATCCCAGATTCACAACACAGATTGTTTCTGTGACAGTATAAACGGGAAGTATCCGATCGCCGTAATTATATACGAAAGAGGACATGCAATGAGCGAGACACATAACATCACGCTATTGGGCACCGGTTTGATCGGGATGTTTTATACCCAGACCCTGCACGGTCAGCGAAGACAGGATCGGGTGCACATGGTCTGCTCCCGGACGGAAGATCACGTGAGAGATTTCGCCGCAGAATGGGGTATCCCCCACTGGACCACCGATCTGCAGGAAGCCGTTGAACATCCCGAGACGGATGTTGTGGTGGTCGGCTTGCCGAATCATCTGCACAGGGAGGCGATCACCCTGGCGGCGAATGCCGGGAAAGCCATCCTCTGTACCAAGCCGCTGGCCAGGACTGCGGAAGAAGCCCGTGAGATCCTGAACACGGTGGAGAAGGCCGGGGTGTTCCAGGGATATCTGGAAGATCTGGTATACACGCCGAAGACCCTCAAATCATTGCAATCTGTGCGGAACAGTGCATTGGGACAAGTCATGTGGGTGCGTTCCCGGGAGACCCATGCCGGTCCGCACAGCGATTGGTTCTGGGATCTGGAGAAGGCGGGCGGCGGCGCGATTGTGGACATGGGCTGCCACTGTATCGAAATCGCCCGGAATTTTATCGGAAAAGATATCCGACCGGTCGAAGCCATGTGCTGGTCGGCTACGCTGGTTCATCCCATTGAAGCGGAAGACCACGGCATCGGGATAGTCCGCTATGAGAACGGCGCTATCGGTCAGTTTGAAGTGAGCTGGGGATTTCGTGGCGGGATGGATCTCAGGGATGAAGTCTCGGGCACCGAGGGCACCATCTGGCTGAACCATTTTCTGCGGACCGGTTACGAGATGTTTGCCAGCAGAGAGAGTGGCGGATATGTCGCCGAAAAGGCGGAAAGTGAAAGCGGCTGGCTGTTTCCGGTGGGAGATGAACTGGCGGCGCTGGGATATACGGAGATGTTTACCGATATGCTCGACGCTCTGGATAACGGCAGCGAACCCCGGGAAACATTCTACGACGGCTATGTTGTGAACGCGATTATGGACGCCTGTTATCGCTCGGCGGAGACCGGCCGGTGGGAGCCCATCGAAATCGATGACTGGCGTGGCGCCACCGGTGTGGACAAAATCCGGGCCGACCGCAGCGAATTCGAGGGTAAAGTACTGGTGAAACGTGAACGTATGCCGGACGGGAAGGTGAAGCTGATCCTGAAGGATCCGGAGACTGGTGAAATAACTCAGCAAATTCAGCAGCACAGCTAGGTCTATCTCCGAATCAGATGAGGTTCCGGAGGTATCCTCTTTAAATGAGAGAGCGGAGACCTAATCTCTGAGTTCCCTGGATTGGCTAATCAGGAGGTCTCCTGCTGAATTCTCTATGCAAGTCAGAGATGACAAAAGAAGGAATTCTGGGCAATGTTGATCCGCGGATGCGTACCGTTCATTGTGATTTTGATTCTGATAGCGGCACCGGAATATTCCGGCGGACAGTCGCCGGAGAATCCGGGTCGTGCGTTCCGGGAACTCACCCGGTTTGACGCAGCAGACGCTCATCAGGGCGTCGCCGTCGATTCCAGATATTTTTATGCCATCTCCACCCGTGCCATTGGGAAGTACGACAAGGCTACCGGCGCGCAGATTGATCGCTGGGAAGGCACGGCCTCCGGACCGATCATTCATCTGGACAGCGGTGTGATCGTGAATGACACCCTGGTGTGCGCCCATTCGAATTACCCCGGTATCCCCATGACCAGTTCGGTGGAAATGTGGGATGCAGAAACGCTGGAGCACATAGGTACCCACAGTTTTGGCATTCATCGGGGATCGTGCACCTGGATCGATCGGCATGATGGATACTGGTGGGCAGTTTTTGCGAACTACAATCGGGTGTTCGGACGAAGCCGGGAAGCCTACGGCAACTCCTACTGGACATCTCTGGTGAAATTCGATGACCACTGGCAGTGGCTGGAGAGCTGGGTGTTCCCGGATTCGGTCATCGGGCGCGCCCTGCCTATGAGTATTTCCGGAGGCTCCTGGGGACCGGATAACGTGCTTTACTGCACCGGCCACGACCGCGAAGAAGTGTATGTGCTCGCCCTGCCGGAAGCCGGCTCTGTGCTGACGTTGCTGGACATTGTTTCCATCCCCACGGCGGGCCAAGGCATCGCCTGGGATCGGAGCAACCCGGGAATGCTTTACGGCATTGATCGATCCCGCAAACAGGTGGTGCGTATACAGTTAACCAGGGAAACGCGGTGACTGCCTGAGAGGAAACAACGTACACCCGGCTGACAGCTGTTCCATTATATGAGTGTATTAGAACTGGTACATAAGGGCATAGGTACATAGGGTGCGGGGCCTTTTACCTGTTTTTCAATCTGTGAGTATTCCACTTTTCCGTGTGGCCATCCCGTGAAGTGATCGGAGGCAAGAGGTTCATCTATGGAAGCTTCTGCCGATGAATTCGAGAGCATCTGTGATACCCGTGCGCCAGTACACCCAGCTGTGCGAGCCGTCCCGCACCCGGTATTCGTGCGGGATCTCTCTGTTCCGGAGTAAGACATGCAAGGCAGAGTTGCCCCGGTAGAGAAAATCATCATCGCCGCAGTCCAGATAAAATCGAACCTGCTCCAGACTGTCCACCGGCATGGTTTCCGCAAGATGGAGCGGGCTATGTTCCTGATAGTGATCCGTCAGCCGCGCGTCGCCGGACAAGCCGGGTCCGAACAGGTCGCCCCACATGCGATCATATTGCTGCTGAGGCATGTTTCGCACCTCCTCAGCGGTCATAACT
>DATFLS010000641.1:0-2875 GCA_035267465.1 bacterium | reverse complement strand
TCAGAGCAGTTGAAGCGCCTTCCGCAACCGGCAGCTGGGACGCCCCTTTCCAACGCACCGCATCGATGATTGTCCCGTCGTCTCGCACCAGCAGGATGGCATCTGCATTTCCATTCGATAAGCTAATGCCTTGATATTCATAGTCCACACTGATCCCGCCATTTGTCGAGTCTGCCGCATTGTTACCGAAGACCAGAAATTCATCCGGAGGTATGACCAACGATTGGTTGATAGTATGGGAATTACTCCCCTCGTCCCGGATTACCCAGGTCTCCAGGTCAACCGCGGAGCTTCCGATGTTCACGACCTCAAACCATTCACCATCGCTGTCTGACACCTGCTCCGGATTCGCCATAAATTCATTGATTACCAGCGGACCGATTTGTGTTCCGTCATCCTCTGTCTGCAGGATCCGGAATATGGTCCGCTCTGAACTCAGCACCACGCCGCTCTGCACCAGTACATCCAGCCAGTAGACTCCTGCATCCAGGTTGCTTCCCAGTGTGATCGAGTCAGTAGTGGCATCGGTGATCGGTTCCCCCTGCAAGTACCACTGATAGGCATCGACCGGTTCGCTCGTGTTTGCAGCCACCGTCATTTCCTCTCCCGGCAGGAGATTTTCAATCATACCTGATAAAGTGATATCTATGGAGTTCTGAAGATCGTCAATCACTTCGAATCCATACCCGCTTCGATTGACTGCCTCCTGAAGTTGGTACGACCTGCTTGAGGTGTAGCCGGACATCACCCGGCCCGCCTCCGTCGTCCCCCATACAGGTTCACCGGCATCGGCCAATTGCATGGTGATCGAATAGTATCCGCTGCCCAAACTGTCCTGATAGGTTGCGGACAATCCATCCGGATCCGGCGTAAAGGCCATAGATTGTGCAGAACTTCCGACAGCAGTTAATTCTCCGCTGACTGCAGGATCGGCCAACACACTATCCGGCCACGAGATGGTAATCGAGAGGAAGCCCCTGCCTTCCATGGGAACCACATGTATTGTTTCGTTCATCACCATCCCTGCCTTCAGCTGGATTGTACCTTCGCCGGTACCAATCACCACCCCATCTTTATTCTTCCCGTCGACATAGATCTCCCACAGACCTGGCACCAGTGATAACTGAAAGACTGATGAATGGGGAATATCCGCTTCCTCAAACATCGCCTCTCCCGGTCCACTCCCGAAAACATCGAATGCAGTCAGGGACATATCCACATCAGGTTCAATTGTCTTCCCGGGAAAGAGTTTGCCAGGTGAAAATGTGAGCACCAAAGTACCTTGTAAATTCTGATCCGCCGGATCAGAGGGAGATGGATCGTTGCACCCAATACACATGTATGCACAGACTACACAAAGGATGGAATGTATTAATTTCCCCGTATGCAGCACACATCTGTGCGCGATATACAGTACCATGATCACCCTCCAACATTCTATAATGTTCTGGAGAACACTCCTCCGGACGCCGCCCAACGTCGGACCGGCAGAATGATTCTCTATGAATCAGCTATTTGTGAGGAGCTCTGACGGGATGGATACTCAGGAGAGAGAACTGTTGTGATCCCCTGCTAAGTGAGCTCTTACCCGCTAATCACATGTTACGCATGCTCATAACCAGAGGAAGTCGATCTGGATTAGCAAGCACATTCCTTCAACATTAGGACTTCGAATTGACCGAATATCGAATAGAGGATGGAGTGATATGTTAAACATATCGCATATGTAAGATTAACATCCAAATGCATAAAATACAAGTTGAAATTTCTGGAACGCAGAGCATTTTCACACTCCGAGAATGAACCTGGAACATCACCGGTTCCCTGAAATAATCACGGAACCGATGAAGACGTGCCCGGTGAAATCATCCTGCGCTCTGTCCTGTCGAAGGATCCTGCAACCACTCCAATAATACCGACTCTCTCGGGATGCTTCCCGAACTTTTCACCTCCCCGTCGATAATCAGTCCCGGTGTCAAGAACACACCCAGATCAGCAAATTTGTTCATGTCTGTGACTTTTTCAATCCGGGCATCCATATTTCCTTCCTCTACAACTTCTTTGCAAAGGGACTCCAGTTTTTGACAGTTCGGACATCCCGAACCCACAACCTTAATGGATAACATCAGCTGCTCTCCTTTCTATTGAATCTCAATTAGATAAGATTTTCGGGACAAACCGCCGCCAAAATGTAATGAGACTAAAGTTCCTGTACTCTCCATTCTAGCATACTTTGTACCGGTGGAGAAAATGTGCTCACAGACGATTGCGCGTGATAAAGTATTCATAATCCGGTGCAACCTTTCAAATAATCGAGCCATATAAGACGCCACTGATGGTCGCCATAATGACTGCCAGTACCAGAAAAATCAGGGTCTTCCGTGTCCTGATAACACTCCGGATTACCAGTAAATCAGGTAAGGAAACTGCCGGAACTGCAAGCAGGAGAGCCAGCGCCGGCCCCTAACAGCGGTATAATCAGTCTGGTAAACCCCCAGGTTTCCGACATCCACTCCGCCGGCTCTCCCGGATTCACGGATAGAAGCACTCCCAGTGCCAGTACTGCTACTGAAAAAGTAATCAGTGCCTGTCCGGGAAACAGAAGTCCCGATAGGAGCACGGCGGCCGCGCCGAGTCCGACCTGCCACCAGGCGATTTCCAGAAAACGGATCAGTGAATAAATGAGGAGCAGGCCGCCGATAATTACCAGGTTCCACTTGTTGGCATACATCCAGGCCCAGAATCCGGTCTCACCAGCTGGTTCTCCCCAGGTGGCGAATACCAGGATCGCCACCAGGACCACAAAATGAAAAGTGGTCTGCCAGAAGAGCAGCCCAGTTTCATCCTGGGGCATGGTCACCTGCGATGCAGCCTT
>DATFLS010000640.1:0-2620 GCA_035267465.1 bacterium | reverse complement strand
AACCTGGCAGCGTGTCCTGCTGGACGCCGGCGGCATGGGCGCTGCCGGTCTGTATATTGCGGATCTTGATGCGGATAATGATCCGGATATCCTGGCTATCGGTACCAACACCGGCAATATCAAATGGTACGAGAATCTTTGGAAGTAAAGGACGTCTTCGATTATCCGAACCTCCACCTGATCCCTGGTGAACCGGGTATTTCAATTTAACTTCCCAGAGACTGAACAGACCTGAGATCATCTGCTGTGAATTATATCTCTGATAGTTATATTTCAGAGATTTAGGACAGGTAATTCGTAAGCGGATAAACCTCTGGCACGGAGAGATTTGAACATTATTCCGGATATGAAATTTGTGAAGCACGGGTTCCGGGGGCTGCTGGTTACGCTTGTGCTTGTGACGGCAACTCATTCCCAGGTCTCCCAGCGATTGCACAGCACCCGCCGGTTGCACCTGAACGGCGATTGGAAATTCCAGTTGAACGGTGCTACCACCACGTTCTATCGGGTGGGATTCGATGACGGAGACTGGGCAGACATCCCGGTGCCCGGAAATTGGGAGATGGCCGGATTCGAGATCCCGCACTACGGGAGCGATGTCACCGGCGATTACGGACTGTACCGCACCAGGTTCGCCGTGCCCTCCTACTGGACGGACCGGCGGATTCTGCTCCGGTTCGAAGGAGTCGCCTTCGGTTTCCAATGCTGGATAGACGGCGAATATGCCGGGAAATTCGAAAGCGCCTATCAGCGGGCGGAGTTTGACGTGACCTCACTTGTTGAGCCGGGAGAGGAGCATCTGCTGGCGGTGTATGTCTACAAAAAGCCGAAGGGCTATGAATTCGATACCAACGATGCCTGGATCCTGTCTGGAATCTACCGGGATGTGTCCATTCTGGCGCAGCCTCCCGTGCATATCAGCGACTTTACAATGCAATCGGATGAACCAGGAGACTTCCGGTCAGTTGTCGATTAGAGAGGCGGGAGAGGAACGGCGCATCGTCCACGAGAGTTTTATCCTAACGGTGAATGAGCGAACCGGTGCGATATCACTTCGGACATCTGATGAGAAATTGCAGGTATTCGCTAATCAGACGGAGATACTCACTGGCGGACCTCTCCTGCGGGTGGGACGGAAGCCCACCCTGGCTGAACGGCGTCAGTACCTCGAGAAATTTCACTTCGATTACTGGATGCCCTATCTCCTGGAGCCGGATACCCTGATGCAACAGCGCATCGTCAGGCAGGGCGAAAGTGTGGTGGTAACAAACTCTTATGTCTTCCGCCGGCCGGGCCATCCCCGGCAGGCGTTCTCGCTGTTGCTGGATCTGACAGTTTATTCCGGGGGATGGATTCAGGTGGATTATCAATTAACTCCGCAAAATGCGGAAGATTACTTCCTGGAACTCGGGCTGGGGTTCCGGCTGCCCTGGACAATGAGCGAATTCGCCTGGATTGGAGACGGTCCTTACGCATCCTATCCGGGAAAGAGCGTGCACGCGATACGCGGACTCCATCACATCTCTGCCGACAATCCGCATTTCGACGGCAACCGGGCGGGAATCGATATCGGGCTCCTGACGGAGACCGCCGGATACGGACTTGGACTCACTGCCGATGGAATCGACGTGTCCGTCGAACGTCTGGAGAATGGAATCATACTCACCCGGAATCTGCGGGTGGCCGGCAAAGGCACCAAGCCGACCGGCATGATCACCCGCCACCTTGTACCGGCGGAAAGTGTCACATCTTTGGAAGGATCGTTTCGATGGTACCCTCTGCGTAAAGAGAACTGGCCGTCCGTGTTCGAAGACCTATTTTCGGACTTACAATGAAGGTTCGTGCAAATTCTGATTACCGGATAAAAATAAGAGCAATGGCACGCCCCGACGGGATTCCCTCGGGACAGATGATGCAGATTTTGCCGATTTCCGGAGATATAAGATACAACAGTCAGGAGCAACCCTGACAAGTTCCGGTTATTCGGAGAGCTTCTATATTTGCAGCGAGGATAAGCATCTCCCCACGGGCTTGCATATTATGATTATAAGTTAGCAATAGAAAAAAAGACCACAGCAAAAGGAAAGAGTTCCCAATGCGAGCAATCACATCTTTGAGTAGAAAAAATAAAGTGATCGTATACAGTGTGGTGATTGTGCTCGGATTCCTGCACAGTGCATCACTGCATGCAGAGGAAACCATAAATCTTTCGGGAACCTGGCGGTTCAGGTACGATCCCATCGAGTACGGCGAACAAAAAGGCTGGCAGGAACCGGGGGAAATCACCTGGAGTCCCATGCAGGTTCCCATGTCCTACAACGCGGGGAGTGAATCCTGGTATAGCGGTATCGGCTGGTATCGCACATCATTTCGGGTCCCTGCCGGTTGGTCAGGGGGGCATTTGTTCCTGCGATTCCTGGGGGTGAACATCCGCTGCAAGATCTGGGTGAACGGAGAGCTGGTCGGGGAACACCGGTATCCGTATCTGCCGTTCGAGATCGATGTTACCGGAGCGGTGAAGCCCGGAGGCAACAATTGGCTGGTGGTCAAGGCAGATAATCGCATCCAGGACCAGGCGGTCCCGGACACGAACTGGGACGGCTGGTGGAACTTCGGGGGA
>DATFLS010000639.1:0-2068 GCA_035267465.1 bacterium | reverse complement strand
GGTAAACTATTTTTGTAAAGCAGAATTATAACTTCTTACATACGAGAGAATACAATGAAAAACGAATCAACGATCAGCAGCAAAGGGCAGGTGACCATCCCGGCCAAGTTTCGCAAAGAATTAGGATTAGAACCGCGGGATAAAATCCGGTTCGAGCGAGAGGGAGAAAAGTTAGTTATCAGACCTATTCGCAAGCAGGATCTGTTGGATTTATATCAGTCGGTTCCTGCTCCTGAGGATGAGAAGGACCTCCACGAAATCCGGCAGTCTGTTCAGAAAGCTATAGGCGAGCAGGCCGCCCGCGAAGGCCGATGACGACCCTGTTTGTTGATACAAATGTTTTTCTGCGGTTTCTGACGGACGACCATCCCCAACAAGCACAGAAAGCTCGGGATTTCCTGGAGACGGCGATAGAGACCCCCGAAACCACCCTGGTGACCTCTGATGCGGTGGTGATGGAGCTGGTCTATACGCTCCGGAGTTATTATGGCAGATCTCAGTCAGAAACCGAGAAGAAGGTGATGACAATTCTGGAATTTTGTCTTATGGTCTCACCAGTGACTGACTTTGATTGGCAAGGTGTCTTCCAGGGAGAACCAAAGAAAAACGTCGACTTTATGGATGCTCTGAACTACCGGATCATGAAACAAGAAGGACTTGAGACCATCGTGAGCTTTGATACTGATTACGACAGGTTCGAGGACATCACCCGGCAGGAACCGGAGTAGCAATTCAAGAGAAGTGCTCTTTAGGGATTGACATAATGAAGAAAACGCTAGCTGTGATTTCCAATTGAAATCGTCCAGACATTTCTCATATTAGTAACCCAGAGATGGATCACCAAAGAGGAAGGGGATCAGTGCATCACACCCAACCTTGTTTTCGTCTTGCTTCTGTTATTATTTTCACGAAGTATTGCCTACCGGTCTAACTGTTTTGGAAGAATGAGGAAGGTCACATGAATCGATTAATAAAGGTACTTGCGATACTACTGCTGTCCCCGATTCTGCTTCCGGCACAGCAAAAGATAACGGTGGATGATTTTTTACAATTCCATTATCCCCGCGAGATTGCAGTGAGTCCTGATGGAGAACAGATAGCGTATATCGTCCGGTCCGCCGATACGGAGGAAAGCGAATGGCGCTCCCATTTGTGGCTGTTTCAGCCCGCCGATGGAACGGACAGGCAGTTAACATTCGGCGCCGCAGAAGATGAGCATCCGGCGTGGTCCCCGGACGGCCGATGGTTGACTTTTTTATCTGATCGTAAACCGTCAACTGCGACTGACGATGCAGATATGGGCGCCACGCAAATCTGGGCGCTTCCGATCACCGGAGGGGAGGCGCAGCGCTGGACCGCGTCGCCGGCTTCCATTGACGATTACCAGTGGAGTCCGGATGGCCGGCACATTATCTACCTGGCTGATCAGGAACAGTCCGACTCGGTAAAGGCCCGGATAGAGCGCGAGCAGGAGCGCAAGAAGGATGAAGTGGTCAAGGATAGTATCCGGGTGAATAAGGTGTTGGATTCGTTTGATGTTGCGACGCAAGAAAGCAGGCAAATTGCCGTACTCGATCCCGGGGTGCGGGAGTTTGATATCAGTCCCGACGGGAACTGGATTGTGTACGAAACCAATTATACCGGTGAATACAACGACGCCCAGCAGTATGATCTCCGGACATTGCATGTGTCCACCGGCCAGACGACCCGGCTGACTGATTTTCCCGGGCCGGAGACGGATCCGAAATTTTCGCCCGCCGGCACCCGGATCGCCTATATCAAGCAAACCACACCGGACATTGAATTTGCCGAAACCGACCTGGCCTGGTGCCGGTTCCGGCCCACCCGAGCTGCTGCGGATACTGCCACGCTGACCCTCGATTATGATCGCTCAGTGCTGTCCTACGTCTGGCTGAACCGGTATGAACTGGCCCTGCAGATCGCTGACGGCACCGAGACTCCCCTGGTACAGATCACCCGGATGCGATTATCCAACCGATTTACACAATTAACGCCGGACATCGGCAACGTATCGAATCTGTCGCTTCCGGCGGGAACGCAGGGACCC
>DATFLS010000638.1:0-5582 GCA_035267465.1 bacterium | reverse complement strand
AGGGAAGAGCGGCGGAAAATCTCCACGGAATTGAGTGCGCAGGAAGCGATCAAGCATATTACAGAGACCCCGGTTGGAGACCTGGGAGATTTTCTGGCCCAGAACGAGAGCAGGAAAACGGTGCTCGACGCGTATGAGAAGAAGGTCAAATCTGAATAATAGGGCAGTGATATATACATTCTATACCTAAAAAACAACGGATATAGGGTAACCACGGAATATGACTATCACGTTAGAAGAGATTCGATTCGAATTGCAGGAATTTCGGAGTGCATTCAGGAGCTTCGTCGATAATGATCACCAGCATCTGGCGAACCAGGTGGATCACCTGGCCCGTCTCATCCACGGAGAAGAAAACAAAATGAATTCCGGCGGGATGAAAGCAGACGTGCAGAAAAATACGGAATTTCGAAAAAAGTACGAGTTGATTCTGGAAAATTTGGAGATTAATACGCGAGCTTCGGAGAAGCTCTATCATTCCTTTCGGCGCTTTGCATTCCTGATTTCCGGACTGATTGGACTCATTACATTGTTACAGATACTGCTGAACTTATCCAAGCTGTTTCCTGGTTAATAGGAGAATGGATCGGTGGGTTCCTGCAGGTCCGCTGCCACCAGATGCACGTATTTCATGGTTGTTTTAATATCTTCGTGCCCGAGGATTTTCTGTAATTTCTCCACGGGTCTCCCATTGCGCAAATATTCGGTGGCAAAGGTATGTCGGATGCAGTGAAAATGATACCGTTCACGAATCGCATCCTCCGGCCAGAGGCGGCGGACCTGTTTTTTAAAGGCGTGCGCGACCGCCTGTTCGGCATACACCTGATAAAACAGATAGCCCTCTTTGCGCCCGTCCTGCCCATTGGACAAGACCCGTAGATCCTCTTCCGGAGCACGTTGCAGGATTTCCAGGAAGAGTGCTTTCAGGGACGGAAACAGCGGCACGTAGCGAAATTTATCATATTTCCCTCTTACTCCGACGAGGTTGTTCTCCCAAACGATATCGGATTCGCGGATCCCGGTAATTTCACTGGAGCGGAACCCACCAAACGCCGAAGCCCGAATATAATCGCCGATCCAGTTGGTGCGCGTTTCCTCAATGAGGGTGCGCATGTCCGGCCGGCGAATGATGAGAATAGTGTCCTTCGGTTTCGTCGGGCGATCCACCGCTTTCACCGGATTCACGCGAATGTATTTCTCCTTCACCGCCCATTCGAAGGCGATCTGGAGATGGGTCAGATATTTGTGAATGGTATGTGGCGCCAAACCGCGCTCCCGCCACTGATCCCGCAAGCGGGTAATGTGCTCCGCGGTGATATTGCTCACGTGAAGTGTACCCCCACTGACATTCATCAGATGATGCAGGGGTGTGAGATCCGATTCGACGGTCAGTGCTTTCACCGTGTGGAATCGATGTTCTTTGTAGAGCTTACAGAAATCGGTAAGCAAGATGGATCGGATGGCAATCAGTCCGAGTTCCCGCTCTTCGATGGCCTGGGATTGCCATTTATGATAGAGTTTCTGCGCGAGTTGTTTGCTGGTGGTGCCGGTTGAACGGGTCACCCAGCGGCCGGTGGCGTCTTTATACCGGACATACAGGTACTTGCGACCAGGACGGTTGACTACTCCCATAGTCTTGCTCCCATATTCGTATCGGACGGTAACGAATATGCAACGGATTTTTGCCGGATCTTGCCTGGACATACCCCGGATAGAAAAATATCCAATAATCCAGGCCAGAATCCGGGTTCGGTAAAACCCGCATGACTACGGGATTCCTGGGGAGAAAAACTCGTAGCGGGAGAGGGACTCGAACCCCCGACACCAGGATTATGATTCCCGTGCTCTGGCCAGCTGAGCTATCCCGCCTCGTTTCTTAAAAAGCTTATGGAAAATATAAGATCAGGTTCCCTGAAGCAAGTGGAATTTGCTCATGCGGGGACGGTATATAACGACGGACTACTTAAAAAAGAAATGACAAGGGATGTATTATTCAATAAAATATGAGACTTCAAAGGGCGCTGCAACACTCTCATATGCCCAACAACATCGGATGAAAAAGGAGCGTGACCGCATGCTGGAAATTCATCAGGTAACCAAAGAATTCGACCAGATCCGGGCGGTGGATGACCTGAGTTTTACTGTGGAGACGGGCGATATTTATGGGTTACTGGGACCGAATGGCGCGGGGAAGACGACCATGATCCGGATGATCATGCAGATTATTCAACCCGATAAGGGAACCATTGTCCTGAATAACAGCCCGATTACCATTGATACCAAAGATCACATCGGCTATTTACCGGAGGAACGGGGGCTGTATCAGAAGATGAAAGTCCGGGAGGTCGTCGGGTATTTCGCGGCGCTGAAGAACATGGAAGCGGGTCAAGCGGAGCGCAACGCCGAGAAATATCTGAAACGGTTCGATTTGCTGGGGCGCGCCGATGATAAGATCGAGGAGTTGTCCAAGGGTAACCAGCAGAAAATTCAGCTCGTCATTTCGATAATACACGAACCCGGCCTGCTCATCCTGGATGAACCTTTCGCCGGGCTGGATCCGATAAATCAGGTGCTGGTGAAAGAGGTCATCGGGGAGCTGCAGAACCGGGGTACCACCGTGCTGCTGAGCACCCATCAAATGGAACAGGTGGAACGCCTGTGTGAGCGTATCTGCCTGATTAACAAGGGTCAGGCGGTATTACAGGGAAATCTCCGGGAGATTAAACGGAATTTCGGTTCCCGCGCCGTTCGAATCCAGAGTGATGCATCGCTGGAAGCCGTGGCAGCAGACGACGTATTTGTGCGGACTGAACTGGAGAACGGCGCGCTCATCGGCGAACTGAAAGAATCGGTGGAACCGCATGAGTATTTAAAAAGGCTGGTGGAGAAGATCCCCGTCAGAAAGTTCGAGGTCGTGGAGCCGATCCTGGAGCAAATTTTCGTTGATCAGGTAAGAGGAGAAACCCAATGAAATTACTGACCGTGGCAAAGTGGGAATTCGTTCACCGGGTGAAATCCAAATGGTTCATTTTTTCTCTGGTATTCCCTCTCATTATTATCGGGATCTCCGTGCTGCCAACTCTGCTGATGCAGGAGGAATCGGGCCGGAAAACTTTCGCCCTTATCGATGAGACCAATTGGGTAGGCGAGCATCTGATGCAGAGTTTTACCGAACAGTATCGCATGGACAACGGAGAGCCCAGGTATGAATGGATTCCGCTGCAGGGACAGCAGATGGATTCCCCGGCTGCGGCGGCTGATTCCATGCTGGCCGGGGATATCATCGATGGATATATTGTCATCCCCGCTGATATCCGGGACACCAGGCGGGCGGAGTATTACGGTGAATCGGTAGGAAATTTTCGGGATCAGATGCGATTCAGCAGTACGCTCAGTACTCTGATTGCCCGGCGCGAGATGACTGCCCGGAACCTGAATCCTGAACTCATTGAAGATCTCACCAGAGATGTTGAACTTGCCACGTTCGAAGTCCGAAAAGGGGAAGCGAAACAGGGGAATGAGCTCCTCGCCTTTGCTGGACCGTATTTCTATGTCTTCATTTTGCTGATGGCAATTTTCATGTCCGCACAAATACTAATGCGCAGTGTGCTTGAAGAACGACAGAACCGGCTTGTCGAACTCCTGATTTCTTCGGTCACCACCAATATCCTGATGTCCGGAAAAATTCTCGGGATCGGGGCGATGGGGTTACTGCAGGTGATCATTTACATTGCGCTGGCCCAGGTGGTGGCCGTCCGGTTTGGGGTGGAGCTGGTCACGCTGACTGGATTGATAGGATTTTTCCTGTACTTCATTCTGGGCTTCCTGTTGTATGGCAGTTTTTACGCAGCGGTCGGCAGTCTGTTTACCTCTGAGCAGGATGCCCAGCAGGCAATCGGGGTGATCAGTTTAATTATAGTGGTGCCGGTGATTTTTCTTCCCATGGCGATTATGAACCCGGAAGCCACCCTGGTTCAGATACTCTCGTACGTCCCGCCAATCACGCCGTTTTTTATGATCATGCGGATGAATCTGGGGACGCTGCCTTTCTGGGAATATGTCCTCTCATTTTCGATCCTGGTGGGTTTCACGTATCTGACGATGCGCCTGGCCGGAAAAGTGTTCAATACGGCCGTGTTAATGTATGGCAAACGCCCGACCGTGCCGGAAATAGTGCGGTGGCTGCGGGCCTGATGTAACGTTTTGAGAGAGAAGATCTCTATAGAGTAAATGTAAAGAAAACTTGATCGATCAATCGGAGGATGAATTAAAAGAGAAGTCTGAAACTTTTACCCGTTCGTGGCATCTAATATTCTAAACCTATGGATAGCAAGTTTAAAAAATTGGGCTTGACAGTCGAGTAATGCGAGTATACTTTTCCGGTTATGATAAATAAGGTATTCACACTAACCCTGCTTGCAGTGATCCTGTTCGGGAATTCCGCCCCGGTGCTGGCGCTCTGGATGCCGCAGGAAGAAACGTGCGGCATGGCTTGTTGTGCGTACGATCAGGACAGCACGCCGGTGATGCATACCGACTACTTTCAATCACTGGTGGAGCAATCGAATGAGACCCGGCATCAACCCTGTCCGCTCATGGGAACGTGTGGTCCCCGGGAGATTCCGGATGGGTTGGAAGTGGAGTCCGGGGTGCCGGTCGTCACATCGAAAGTGAAAGCCTACGTCTCCGGGACCTTATTGAATCATGATCTGTATCAGCAAGTCAAGCCGGTTACGAAATTACATACAGCCATTCTCACCACCCATCACCCGTTTTTATCTTCACGGGATCTGCTCAATACCAATTCCGTTTTAATTATTTAATACTTCTCTCATCGACAGTAGTACCAGTCTGAATGGACAGTTCCGTTCTCTTCTGGGGAACGGGTTTAGACGATTGAACAAGATGAGAGAGAAAAATTGTGTACAAACTATTCGCAGGCATACTTGCCGTTTCGATTACGCTGGTTTCACCAGTGATTACGGCCGGTCAGGTTGACCAACCTGAAGAACTCACGTCGTTACAGGCGGCCATAGAAATCGTTCTGGAGCGCAATCCGGCTGTTCGCGGTGCGGAAGCCAGCTGGCAGGCGGCGCTCCGGGAGATACCGGTCGCCGGCGTCTGGCCGGAACCTTCCCTGACCTTGACCCAGTTCGCCCGATCCGTGGAAACCCGGAACGGTCCGCAACTGCAGCAGGTTGCTCTGAACCAGATGATCCCCCTGTGGGGAACCACCGGACTCAGGCGCTCGATTGCCCTCCGCAAAGCGCAAAAAGCCGAGCAGGATTATCGGGCAGTCAGACTCCGGGTCCGCTCCCAGGTCAAATCGATCTGGAGCGATCTGTATTGGGTGGATGCCTCGCTGGACGCCCTCCGGGAATATCAGAACCTCCTGGAAACCTTCCGGGAGATTGCAGAGACCCGGTATTCTACCGGACAGGGGCTGCAGACGTCCGTGCTCAAAGCCCGGGTGGAGATTTCCAATCTGGAAGAGAAGATCCTGAATTTCGGGGAGATGCGCACTACGTTTGTCCATAACCTGAACAGTGCGCTGAACAGACCGATTGACGCCCCGGTTGCCC
>DATFLS010000637.1:0-4714 GCA_035267465.1 bacterium | reverse complement strand
GGGAGAGATATCCTCGCGAAAATCGGTGGAATCCGCACCCTGGAGAGCGCATATGCGATGTTGGAAGAGCAATGTGCTCCCGGCGAACTGGCGAAAATCCGGAAAATCAACAGCGAGAGCGTGCTGTTAAAGATCGCCAATGCGGTGTCCATGCTGGATCCCGACTCGGTCATGTTCAGTACTGGTTCGGAAAGCGATATCAGAAAAATCCGGGAGATCAGTCTGGAGCGAGAGGAAGAGTACCCTCTGAAGATGAAGAATCACACAGTGCACTTCGATCTGCCCCAGGAACAGGCGCGCATTGTTAATCGGACCTATTACATTGTTAATGAAGACGAAGATGTCAGCGTGCTTGCCAGAAAGACTCTCCGGGATGAAGCGTATGACTATATTCACTCTCACATGGTCGGTATCGCCCGGGGCATGGAGTTGCTGATCGGTTTTTTCAGTCGTGGTCCGATCGGGGCGCGGGGTACGCTGCCCGCGCTCGAGATCACCACCTCAGCGTACGTGATGCATTCTGCGCACATCCTGTATCGAAATGCCTATCCACAGTTTGACGAGGAGGTGAACCGGACCGGACTGGTGCTGACCAACGTACACAGCCAGGGCCCGAATCGCCCGGAAGATCTGCCGAATGCCCGGGTATTCATGGATCGGAGCTGGTTAACCACGTATTCCATGTTCTGTACGTACGCCGGAAATACTCTTTTATTGAAGAAGGGAAATCACCGGTTTGCGGTCGATCTGGCCACCTATTTCAAAACAGGCGAAGAGCTGTCGGAGCATATGTTTATCACCGGGCTGGCCGGCGATGGCGGCCGGAAAACCTATTTTGCCGGCGCGGCGCCCTCCGGTTGCGGCAAAACGACTACAGCAATGACGGGAACGGATTTTGTCGGGGATGATCTGGCGCAGCTCTGGATCGCCGACGATGGCACCCTGCGCGCTATCAATCCGGAGAAGGGGGTCTTCAGCATCGTCGAGGATGTGAACCGGGAGGGGGATCCTCATCTCATGAAGGCACTGCGGGAGGAAGGTACGGAAGTGATCTGGTCGAATGTTCTCATTGATGAAAGTGGGATACCACACTGGGTCGGACATGGCGAGCCTTTGCCCGGGAGGGGCAGGAATTTCCAGGGAGACTGGTGGCAGGGGAAAACTGATACGAATGGTAATTTGATACCGCCATCCCATCCCAATGCCCGCTGCACTCTGCAGAATACCGCACTTGATAATCACAATTCTGCGGCCGCAGAGGTTCCGGAGGGAGTGCAAATTCACGTGATCACCTACAGTGGCCGGGACGGGGATACCATGCCCCCTGTGGTCGTGGCAAAAAATCCGGATCACGGGGTGGTTTTCGGGGCATCCATTCTGTCTGAAGCCACCGCCACCGAGGTCGGAGTCTCCGGGATCAGGCGCCAACCCTGGGCCAACGAACCATTTATCCCGGGGCCACTGGGTCATTATATGGATGCCCAGTTCAGATTCTTTAATTCCGAACGATTAACGGAGAAGCCTGTGATGGCGAATCTGAATTTTTTCCTCACCCATAAGGCCCGCGGAGGGGACAGCGATGCACTGCTGGGGGAGAAACGCGATGTGATTGTATGGCTCACATGGCTGGAACAAAGGGTGAACGGCGAGGTTGATGCTGTGGAAACGCCCATCGGCTGTATTCCGTTGTACGAAGATCTGCACCGACTTTTTCAGGAGATTGAGAAATCGTATTCCAGAGAACTCTATGATCAGCAGTTCTCATTATATATCGATAATTTACTGGACAGGATCGCCCTTCAGGAAAATGCCTATAAAAAAGGCCAGAATATCCCTCCCAGGCTGTTTGAGGTATATGAAGAGCAGCACGCAGGCCTGGAAGCGTTGAGGAGAGAATACGGCTCAATTGTCAGGATGGATCAGCTCATCGAGCTGGACAGCGTGTGACGGAGATTCATCAGCAGGAAGTGGTTTCCGGGTGCGAAGGTAATTCTGTGAGAATCCTGAAATAAGGTGGTGGTCCATTCCCATGACAGGGAGGATGGGCTGGCCCGACTCGGCAGAGAAAATCTATGAGAGTAGCCATCACCAGGGGAGTGAGTCCCGGTATCAACCAGTGTGAGCTCACCTTTCTTCCCCGGGAAAAAATAGACCTCCGGGCGGCCAGACTCCAGCACCAGCGGTATGAAGAATCGTTGAAATCGCTGGGATGCAATGTACAGCGACTCCCTGTCGAGCCGGACCTGCCGGACTCGGTTTTTGTAGAAGATACGGCTATAGTACTCAATGAAGTGGCCATAATCGCTCGTCCGGGAAGAGGAACTCGTCGACAGGAGACCTTCTCGGTAGCCCGGCGGCTGGTTGCCTTCCGGAGTGTCTTCAACATACACGCACCGGGGACTCTGGAAGGGGGAGACGTCCTGCGGGTAGGCAACAGGCTGTATGCCGGGCAGTCTGATCGGAGCAATGCGGAAGGATTGCGACAATTGCAGTCTATCGTGGATACCTACGATTACGAGGTCCATCCCGTGGAAATCACCAAATGTCTCCATCTGAAATCCGCTGTCACCCGGGTGGGTGTGGATACCCTGCTCATCAATCCAAGCTGGGTAGATAAAAATCAGTTTACCGGGGTGAACCTCATCGAGATCCATCCGGAGGAACCGTTTGCTGCTAATGCTTTGCGGGTTGGGGAGACAGTCCTGTATCCCGCAGAGTATCCGCGAACACGGGAGCGCCTGGAAAAATTCGGTATCAGGGTCATCGCTATTGAAATGTCCCAGCTGGCCAAGGCCGAGGGCGGGATCACCTGCTGTAGTTTGCTATTCCATACCCAGGGATCGGACGGGCACGTGATGACGGCGTACGAAGCCAATGAAATTCCGATGGAAAGCACACATTAAGTCTGGAACCGATTCGCCGGATCCCCATTTTTTACGTTGTATTCCGCAGGGAGGAAGAATAGTTCCGGGCGTCTGTCATAATTACGATCAGAAGAAAGCGATACTCTGTACCGTACGATTGCCGTAATTGAAGGTTTACAATCTGATATGTCAGCCAGGTCCTCTGTTTGAGCGCCGCTCTGGATTTCCTAAAAGAGAGATGTTACCGTCCACCGGACTCCGGGCTGGCACCCAAGGAAGGGTGGATCCGGGTGCGGAAATGAACCGCGAAGAAGTGGAGGGTCCTGCTGCTTTCCGGAAGAGCCTCTGTTGATAACAAATCTCGCATCAGTACGATGGTTCACATTTGGCAGCGAAGGACACACTTAAGAGCATTGTTCAGTGTATTCACTTAATTGTGTTCTGACAGACCGAATCCAGTTTGGCAAAATGATGCGTCACGAATTTATTTTGAAGCACCGGCATCACAGAAGAGCATTATCCGTCAACACGAACCCCATCAAATCGAAAGGATCAGATATGAGTACTTTATATGACCTGTGCCTCCCCGTCGCTATTCTACTGCTGCTTCCGCTGCATCTTCAGGGAGTGCAGCGACCGGGGACGGTGGGAACGTTTGCCACCCGATCAGAGGTGATTGCTCAGCATGGGATGGCAGCCACCAGCCATCCGCTGGCGACCCAAGTAGCCATCGATATCATGAAACAGGGCGGAAATGCTGTGGATGCCGCGATTGCCGCCAATGCTGCCCTGGGGCTCATGGAGCCCACAGGGAACGGCATCGGCGGGGATATCTTTGCCATCGTGTGGGACGCGGGATCCAGCCAGTTGTATGGCCTCAACGGCAGCGGTCGCTCCCCGAAGAGTCTGACACTGGAGTATTTCAAAGAACAGGGCTACGATCGCATTCCTCCCTACGGTCCTCTGCCCGTCTCCGTGCCGGGCTGCGTGGATGGCTGGTTCACCTTGCACGACCGGTTCGGTGAGCTGTCCATGGAAGAAATCCTAACGCCAGCCATCCGGTACGCCAGGGAAGGGTTTCCGGTCACAGATATTATTGCTGGTGCCTGGGCCGGCGGTCTTGAGGTTCGCGGTAAGTACCCGAATGTGATGGAGACATTCAGTATTGACGGACATGTTCCCCGAAAAGGCGAGATCTTCCGGAATCCGTATCTGGCGAATACACTGGAGATAATCAGCGAGGACGGCCGGGATGTGTTCTACGAAGGCGAAATCGCCCGGACGATCGATGCTTTTATGGAGGAACAAGGTGGATTCCTGAGTTATGAGGATCTGGCAGCTCACCACTCCGAATGGGTGGAACCGGTCTCCAGTAGTTACCGGGGATACGACGTCTGGGAGCTGCCCCCCAACGGGCAGGGTATTGCCGCTTTACAAATCCTGAATATTCTGGAGGGCTATGATATCGGATCGCTCGAATTCGGCAGTCCTGAACACATCCATTATTTCGTGGAGGCGAAAAAGCTGGCATTCGAGGATCGGGCCAAATTTTATGCGGATCCGGATTTTCACGACATTCCTGTGACAGGATTAATTTCCAAAGATTATGCAGAGGAGCGTCGCCGGCTGATTGATCCTGACCAGGCCCGCGATACCTACTCCCCGGGTAATCCGTCTCTCGAAGCCGGCGAGACCATCTACTTGACCACGGCAGATGCTGCGGGCAATATGGTCTCCCTCATTCAGAGCAATTACCGGGGACTGGGATCCGGGATGGTGCCGGATAATCTGGGCTTCATGCTGCAGGATCGCGGGGAATTGTTTACGCTCGAAGAGGGACATTTTAACAC
>DATFLS010000636.1:0-3753 GCA_035267465.1 bacterium | reverse complement strand
TCCGCCACATCCGCAGACTGCTCGTGCCAAACTCCGACTGGATGCGGAAAAGTATTTACGTCAATGGGCAGAAGAGTATGCAGTAGAATATCTCATCCTGCGGGTTGCAGGGATCTATGGTCCGGGAAGACTTCCTGTGGAGAACATTAAACAGAAGGCACCCATTCTTCTCCCTGAGGAAGCCCCATTTTCCAACAGGATTCACGCGGACGATCTGGCCCGTATTTGCGTGAAAGCGGCAACTGCGGGAAAGCCGAACACCGTGTATAATGTGAGTGACGGTAATCCAGGAACGGTGACTGATTACTATAACACCCTGGCAGATCTGCTCCGGCTGGAACGACCGCCGACGCTTTCCATGGCGGAAGCGGAACAGGCGATGTCTCCCATCCGGTTATCTTTTTTACGCGAGTCCCGGCGGGTTGAAAACAGCAAACTGATCCGGGAACTGGCGGTGGAGTTGCGGCACCCAAATCTCGAGTCCGGGATACGAGCATCTCTGGAAGAAATGGGATTACTGTCAGACTGATACAATTCGAGGGCCTCATATAATCTCTGCTACTATCCCGTCCCAAGATCGTTTACTTTAATGGGTTCACTCGCTTAGCCAAAACTATGTGCTAAAGCATAGACACTTATTTTAATCAACTGAATTGGAACAAATAACCGTATATGACCGAAATGACAATCTATTCAGCCGCTATCCTGCTGTTTCTGGTGATGGATCCGCTGGGGAATATTCCGATTTTCCTGACCGTGCTAAAAGATGTCGAGGCAAAGCGGCGGAAATGGGTGATCCTGCGGGAGGCCATCATCGCATTCCTAGTGCTCGCGATCTTTCTGTTATCCGGGCATAACCTCTTACAAATTCTGGGCATCACGGAACCTTCGCTCAGTATTGCTGGCGGCGTCATTTTATTTATCATTGCGCTGAAAATGATTTTCCCGCAGCAGGAGGGGATTTTCGGCGCCGCAAGTCCGGATCGGGAACCGCTAATTGTCCCGCTTGCCATTCCACTGCTGGCCGGGCCGTCCGCCATGGCCACGGTTCTTCTGCTGGCCACCAGAGATCCCGGGCGGATGCTGGACTGGTTTCTCGCGCTTTTTTGCGCCTGGGTGGTCACTACCCTCATACTGTTTGCCTCCGGTTTTCTGCGACAGGTCCTGCGGCGCAGGGGCCTGGCTGCTGTTGAGCGCCTCATGGGTATGATTCTGACCACAATTTCCATCCAGATGCTGCTCACCGGTATCGAACAATTTGTGCGGCAATAGATATAAAATGCGACAAATGCGGGAAATCTTGATATCATCGTGGAGTAAAAGTATTTTGAGTAAATTATGACCGGCAATACCCACAAGACGATTTACTGTGATCACAGTGCAACCACCCCGGTTGCCCCTGAGGTGGCGGAGGAGATGCAGCGGGTGATGCGGGAGGTCTGGGGCAATCCGAGCAGCGTGCATCAAACGGGACGCGCCGCCAAGGTTGAGCTGGAACTGGCGCGTGAACGCCTGGCCGAACATCTCGGAGCTGCGCGCAACGAGATAATCTTTACCGGAGGCGGAACGGAGTCTGACAACCTGGCTCTCCGCGGGATTGCCGAGGCGTTCCGGGGACGGGATAACCACATCATCACATCCCGGGTGGAACACCACGCGATTCTGCACACCTGCGACGCTCTGGAAAACGCCGGATTCGAGGTGACGTATCTGGAGGTTGATGAGTACGGGCGCGTCGATCCGCGAGATGTGGAGGCTGCAATCACAGCGGAGACTATTTTGATCAGTATCATGCACGCAAATAATGAAATCGGCACCATCAATCCGATAGATGCGATCGGACGTATCGCACACGAACATGGTATTGTCTTCCACACCGATGCGGTGCAGACATTCGGAAAACTGCCCATTGATGTGCAGGAACTCCCGGTAGATGCACTGTCTATCTCTGGCCATAAAATTTATGGTCCCAAGGGGATTGGAGTGCTCTATGTGAACAAGAACATCGATATCCGTCCCCAGTTGACCGGCGGCAGCCAGGAGCGCAATCTCCGGGCGGGCACGGAGAACCTGCCGGCCATTGCCGGATTGACCCGGGCCGTGCAATTCATTTTACAGCATCGGGATGAAGAGACCGACAGACTTCGGTCCCTGCAACAGCACCTGGAAGCGGCGTTGTCCGAGGCGCTCCCGGAGGCGCACATCCATGGCCACCCGCACCACCGGATTCCGGGGCTCACGCATGTGGGATTTCCGGGAGTGGACGGGGAATCGCTGGTGCTGAATCTGGATATGCGGGGCATTCACGTCTCCAGCGGATCTGCCTGTTCTTCCGGATCCATCACGCCGTCTCATGTGCTCCTGGCAATGGGATATGATGAAAAGACCGCCAGGCAGGCCATCCGGATTTCCCTGGGAAAGAGTAATACCATGGAAGATATCCCCCTGATTGTGCAGGCAGTGACCGAAGAGACCGAGCGGATCCGGTCGGCCAATGCCCGGAAACATTCCCGGATGACTCCGGTTTGAAGAAACGGAAATATGAAGTTATTGGAATTGAACGTGCAATAGATAGGTTTCTCAAGATAATATGAGATGGCAACCAGAGCCCGGTGAGCGAGTGGTCGCAGCGATGAGTGGAGGGGTGGATTCCTCCCTGATGGCGAAGCGCCTGCTCGATCAGGGCTATGACGTCATCGGCGTCACCATGAAATTGTGGACGTACGATCAGGTCGGCGGAAACCACCGGGCGGCCGAGAGCAATTGTTGTTCCGTGGAGGAAATTAATGACGCCCGGATGGTGTGCCATCAGCTGGGAATACCGCATTACGTGCTGGATTTCTCCGAGAATTTCCACAGTACCGTGGTGGAAAATTTCGTAGAGGAATATCTGAGCGGCAGCACCCCGAATCCCTGTGTGCTCTGTAATTCGCGGGTGCGCTGGGTGGCGCTGCTGGACCGCATCGGAGAGTTCGGGGCCGAGTTTATTGCCACCGGCCATTACGCTCGTCGTTCTTATAATCCGGAGACTGGTTCCATGGAACTGTTCCGGGGGCTGGATCCCGGGAAAGATCAGTCCTATGTGCTGTGGGGAGTGAGCCAGGAATTGCTCCGGCGCACCCTCTGGCCGCTGGGCGACTTCACCAAAGATTCCGTCCGGCAGGATGCCCGGAAACACCAGCTGCATACGGCTGCCCGTCCGGAAAGTTTTGAGATCTGTTTTGTCACCGATAATGACTACCGCCGGTTCCTGGCGGAATACGCTCCGGAACGAATGGAGCGCATCCCGGAAGGCGAAATCGTTGACATCGAAGGGAACGTGGTGGGGACCCACCAGGGATATCCGAACTATACCATCGGTCAGCGGCGCGGATTGGGCGTTGCGCTGGGCGAGCCGGTGTATGTGAAAGAGATTCAGCCGGAGCAGAATCGTATCGTAGTCGGGAAAAAGCAAGAGGTGCTTTCCACCCGCTGCGAGGTGACCGGCGTGAACTGGACCAGCGGACGGCGGTTGAGCGAGGCCGAAGAGGTTACGGCGGCCATCCGGTATAATCATCGGGGCGCCCCTGCTACGGTGAATTCCACCGGACCGGATACGGCAATTGTGGAATTTCGCGAGCCCCAGAACGCAATAACACCCGGGCAATCTGCAGTATTCTATCAGGACGATTTAGTGCTCGGAGGCGGGTTCATCAAACAGGCAGCCTAGCAGAAGACGCGGGTGCATCAGAGAAGGAGTGAACACTATGAACG
>DATFLS010000635.1:0-5159 GCA_035267465.1 bacterium | reverse complement strand
ACTCTGGCAATAGTTGTCCAGGGAGAGGCTCCCCTGCCACCCGAGGTATTTGTACCGGACTGGGTGCCATACAGTCCCTGGAAATTGAGTTTCATGTTTGATGTTATATTTGAGGTAAGTTTTAACATCGCGTTATTCTCCCAGTAACCGGATCGGGAGAGTGGTATGATGTATTCTTCGTTCATTTGCCGATAGGATACCAGGAAACGCAGACCACCCAGCGGTTCACTGATAAATGGCACAGGTCCGTTAAAACTGACGTCAGCGTTGTAATCAGGTTTCTCAATGGTAATATCCCGACGCGTTCTCCATCTGAACAGGTCTACGGCACCCTGTCGATCCAGGTTGTTGTCGGGATTATCATCATCCAGGGTTTGCTGAATGATCGCATCCCAACCATCGAAACTGGGAAATTGGTTCTGAATGGAGGCAGGCCACTCATCTGTGCCGTCCCACATCACCTCCGGATCCAGGTAGGGCCGCATCCAGTAGGAACTTGGATCTTTGGGTGATATCCCGAAATATTTCTTCGCCGGAGGACTGTACCGAACGAGAACTACTCCGGAATATCGACTTGAAGACCCCTCTTTGGTCACCACATTTACCACCCCGGATCTTATATCACCATACTCGGCATTAAACCCGCCAGCCTGCACCTGAACTTCCTCGACGGCTGTATAACTTACACCTGTATACGGATTTTTATTCCGGGCACTGTTTGTACTGAGTCCGTCGATTGTAAAACCGACTTCAGCCGCGTCACTCCCTCGAATAGACAGACCCTGCACTCCTGCCTGTATCCCGATAACCTCGTCGAGATCGGCAACGGGGAGACCCTCCACCTGCTGAGTTGATATATCCACCCTGCTTGCAGAAATGTCAGCCTTCACCACTGGTTCTTCCGCCTCGACGATCACTTCCTGGCCAGCTATGGCCTGGGGCTGTAACTCGAAATTCACAGTCGTTGTGAGATCTATATTCACATCGACTCCCTGCCGGGTCGTCTGGGCATAACCAATGAAGGAAGCAGTAACTGCATAAGTTCGGGGGCTCACATTAAGAATGGTGTAGTATCCATCCGCATCGGTAGCCGCACCGAGCTGAGTCCCTTCTACGATCACATTCACACCCGGGAGTGGTTCTCCGGTCTCAGCATCGGTCACCCGACCACTAATTTTACCAGTCTGAGCTACTACTGCGCTCGCGACCAGTAAAACCAACAATGCCACAATAGTTTTCATGGCTCTCATGATAAACCCTCTCCTGTTACGATTTAAGTGATTAATGTACGATGAAAAATTCTGTTAAATGGCCTATACTTGTGATCAATGGATTGTATGCCCCTCCTTCCTACATCTTTTAGCACTGATTATATTAAAGTCATTTACTAAGCCAACCAAAACTGGAATTAGTCGTGGTTGAGACTCGGTACATGTTTTGATGTCTATCTTTAATAAATTGTTATGGCCTTACCGGCTCTCATTTACTGGTATTCACCAACTGCCATACCAGTTAGCCGGTTATCATCTTAGTTCTTTGGCCACAAAAATAAACGTCTTGGTACATCATCGCAGGAAGACACCGATTTGAGGCTCCGGAATTGAACAATTCCTTCCTGCACAATTATTTAACGCTCGTTGTATTTTCGCATTTACAAATTTGAATTCAGTTCTCTTAGCATATGGTCTACCATTGGTATACCATTCAATATCAGCCTAATTCCGTAAAACATATCTGCTAAACGATGATTCCTAATTCGACGGAGCTTTTCAATAATTTTCATCGTGTCTTAATGGAGTGTAATCCGTTCAGGACTACAAAGGAACATATAAGTTCGCTTACTCCTATTTTAAAATTATTTTATAGACGTTGATCTAATTCTAATCGGTTTGATTTTATATTAGAACAAAGAAATTTTAAAGTCAAGAGAAAATATAAAAAAATCCTAAAGGTCTATTTTCATAGTATTTATACGATATTTCCACTTGTGTTTGCTTTGTTCAAATAGGCAAATCTCGGATATGACGCTCGGCCCCACTCTGATTCTTCTTAATTAAGATATGTCCTCGCATATGATGCCATCTAGGTCTCTAATTCTTCATTTTCTCTTTTGCTTCGTTCTCCTTTCCATATGAGCATCAACTTCAGTGAGTGCGTCCAGATATTTACTTTGTAAAAATAACATCATCACCAATTCACAATTAATCCGGCAGATACCTTTATTTAATGTTCGGGGTAATCGGGGTAATCCGGAGTAAACCGGCTTTCGACATAGAGACGGTATGGTTTCCTGCGCTATTAGTTCCCATCATATACCCTCCTTAAATAAAAGATCAAACAGCGCGTCCCCCTGCGAGAAATCCGGGACCAGGAGCTGGGCGCCGGCTTTGATCAGGCGGGTGCGCTTCGCGGGATTCCTGCCGTGGCGCCGCACCTCGTCACTGGCAACGCCCACCGGGATCCCCTGCACCTTCCGGCACTCCCGGATCTCCACCGGCCCGTCGCCGAACACCACCAGCTCGGAGCCTTCCAGCTGGTTCTCCCGGATGATCTCATCGATGACCCGCTTCTTGGAATACCGGTCCACATCCCCCATCGCCCCGTAGATCCCCCCGTCAAACAGATCCGCGTAGCCCAGGATGCTCGCTTCGTTCTCCACATCCTGCCGGTCGGTTCCGCTGGCCAGATATAACGTCACCCCCTGATTCTTGACCCGCTGCAGAAATTCCACCGCCCCCTTGATGGTATAGTCGCGGCGATCCAGCTGGCCGGACTGGAATTTGGCGATCCGGTGATGCACCAGCTCCATCAACGCATCGTTGTACATGTCTTTATAGCCGTGTTTATCCAGAATCTCCTCTTCCGGCACGATCCCGAATTCTTTCACCAGCTCCACCAGCGTCGCCATCTGCACAATCGTCTGGATCCCGGTGGACTGATCGATGTAGTCCCGCACCTGGTTTTGCACCTCGGCGAACAGCTGTTGATCGGCGGACGCATACCGGTCTCCCAGGATCGCTTGCATCATCACCGGTTCCATGATCTGTTCCCAGCCCTGCCGCAGCACGCTGATAGTGCCGTCATGATCGAAGACGGCGTGTGTGATGTGGCCCAGATCCAGCGTGGCCGGGTCCACACAGCTTTCGATCTCGGTGTCCGCAACATATTGCGCCTGGCGCGGGTGCTCCGCCAGTTCCGGCTGGTAGAGGTAAGCCGGATCTTTGCTTACTTCAAGAATCTCCTCGCCGGCGGCCGTCCCGGTCCGGAAGCGTTTCTGCACGGTCACCGCCGCGGCAAAGTTGGCGAAGGCCGCGGCGTCCGCCGGAGCGATGCCAGCCGCCAGGCAGAGACTGACCGCACTCAGGGAGGTGTCCCCGGCCCCCACCGGATCCAATTGTTTCATCAGCTGGATCCCCGGGATGGCATGCACTCCCTCCGCATCGACGACCAGCATCCCCCGGGAGCCTCTGGTAATAATAAGGGGTTTCCGGGCCTGCGCATACAAGTTCTGCGCGGAGTCCCGCAGCTGATCCACTGGGATGACGGCATCCGGCTCAGCGTCCACGCCGTTAAGCTGCGCGGCTTCCACATCGTTACATTTCCGGATGATATTATTGAATCGATCCCCGTAATGACGGGAATCCAGGACAATCACTTGGTCCCGATACTGTTCGAACAGCGCATTGGCGCCGTCAATAAAGGCCTGATTATTCAGACTGCCGGGCACCTGCTGATTGAAGATGACCGCGTCTGTTTCCTGGATGGCGTCCTCAAGGGCGGTGAGGAGCGCGTCGTCCGTGGCGGGCGAGCGCGCGTTGCAGAACCCGAAGTCAATCCGGGGCTGCTCTTCGTCCGCCAGGTAGCGCTTGGCAAAGGTGATGGTATCAAAGTCCGCCTGCTGGATGACGACCCCGTCGGTGTTCACCCCCAGGGCCTGCAGCTGCCGGACCAGTTCCCGGCCGAACAGATCCTCCCCGAGGGCCCCGATCACCTGGATCGACCGCGGCTGGAGCGCCGCCAGATTCGCCACCACGTTGGCGGCGCCGCCCAGGGTAGAGTAGTGCCGCTGCACCGCCTGGGCCGGCTTCCCGGTCTCCACCGAGATCTCCCCGCCCGCCGGATCCAGCATCCAGTAGGCATCCAGGGCAAAATCGCCGTACACCGCGATGGCAACCTCACCGATGTTGTCCAGTATCTCCTGCACCCGCTCCGGGGTCATGCGTCCTCCGTTACGTGCCTAGGGTCCGTCGCTGAAGTGCTGATCGATCAGCTCACAGATGATGTGGTAGGCCAGCTGGTGGATCTCCTGGGCCACGTTGGTCGCGGCGGTGCGGGCACACAAGCAGACATCCGCCCGCGCCTCCAGGGGATTGGCCGGCGTCCCGGTGAACGCGATCACCTGGGCGCCGTTCTCTCTGGCGACGTCAACGGCCGCCAGGATGTTGGCCGAGGTCCCGCTGGTCGAAAATGCCCACAGGACATCCTTCGCCGTCGCCAACGCCTCGACCTGGCGGGCGAAAATGTCGTCGTACCGATAGTCGTTCCCGATGCAGGTGAGCACCGAGGGATCCGTGGTGAGCGCCACCGCCGGTAAAGGACGGCGGGTGCGGCGAAACCGGCCCACCAGTTCCCCGGCAATGTGCTGGCTGTCCGCCGCGGACCCGCCGTTGCCGCAGAGGTACAGGCACCCGCCGTTCCGGAAACAGTCCGTGATGCGTGTACTGATGCGCTCAACGATCTGCGCACCGGTTTCTTCAAACGTTGCCAACGCTGCTTTGTGCGCCGTGAGCGCACGTGTGAATGTGTCCTCCACCTTACTCTCCATTCTCCCACTGCTCCAGAATCAACGCGTAGAGCAGCGGAATAGTCTGCATCTGGTTCCCCTGCACATAGTAACCTGTGCCCTCGAAGGCATCCGGAATCCGGGTCACCACACTCTTCTGATCCCGGAAGTAATAATGGGTGTCGGCTTCGTCGGTCATCTTCTCTGGAGCAAAATCACGTAGGTCAAAATCCGCGGTCACAATGCCGTGGGGCACGCCTCCGGTATTGGCGGCCATGGACACGGCTTTCAGCAGCACTTCCGGTCCGGTGACCGCGCTGCCCACATTCAGGATCACGCCGCCCGCGGTTAACTGTGTCACCTCCTCGGTATAGAT
>DATFLS010000634.1:0-4186 GCA_035267465.1 bacterium | reverse complement strand
CGGGTTTGTCTGATAATCCCATGGAAAGTCGACTTACCGAGATTTGCTGGTCTTCGTGGTTGCCGTCAGGATAATCATCCTGGAAAACATAATACGAATTCCTGACCTGCGTTTGCTGCAGGTCGATCAATAATAGTCATTTCGTCTCTGGCTTGCAAGGACATCCATTTCTGTACATCGAATATGCGGAATGCGAAAAATACTAGTCGCACCTGCGCAGTTTAGGGAAGCAGGGTGGCAGGATGTGGCACATCTCCGAATCGCAGGGAATTATTTACACATGATGCTATAACACGCCGCTCCTTTGACCTGGGGTGTCCGCTAGAAAAGCAGGCACATGATTAGGGCTTGGATTTATCTGGTCGGAAAAAGCAAAATAAAAAGCCTCCCGGAGAACGGGAGGCTTTTTCGTGTCGTCCCCGAGCTGGGAACAAAAGATTATTTATCTAATTGTTCACCGTTGACCTATTCACCGGAGGGACTCCCAACACGTCATCGATGGCTTTCACAAAGGTTTCTTTCGGGAGCGCACCTGCCGCCATCTGCGGCTGCCCGTCAGTCGGAATGAACAGCAACGACGGAATACTCCGGATACCGAACACCGAAGCCAGTTCCTGTTCATCTTCCGTGTTCACCTTATAGACTTTGAGTTTGCCCTCATATTCCTCGGAGAGTTCCTCCAGCACCGGAGCCACGGCCTTGCAGGGTGCACACCAATCCGCCCAGAAATCGATGATCGCCGGCAGATCCCCCTCGTATTGCCATTCGTTGTTCTCTTCGTAATTGAATACCTTTTCCAGAAAATCTTCTTTGGTCAGATGTTCAGTCACCGCAGACCTCCACAGTTTATGAATCCTGTTACCAGATTCGTTTTCATTGCCAAATTCAGTTATTCGATACAGAGGGAAAGGAAAGGTTACAGAATTCCCCAAAAAGGCTATCGTTTAATACTTCTATATTCAAACCTCCAATCCCCGCCCAAAAATAGCCACAGATTTATCCCAGGGGGATGCCTCTGGCACACAGATGAGCACAGATTAAGACAAATAAATGCAGGGTTTTAAGATATGAGAATTTCACTCGCTTCGATCAAGGGAATAAGAATTCAAAACCACAGATAATCAAAAATAGGATCTCAGGTTACTGAACTTCATTTCATATATCAGATATCTCTCATAGATTCATGGAGAGAATTTCCTTACTTTAAAACACAAATTATATAAATGTTAGATTCTCTAATAGTGCACTATTCTTCTTTCTGTTTTGCTTTGGAACAGGAAGAAACTTTTAGTCTTCAGGGATTCGAATGTACAGATTGGTGAGACAATTGTGAATTAGGACATTTTATTATGAAGAAGGAATAATGTGGCTATGGATAAGAAAAAGAGTAACAAATTTGATACGCTGCAAGTGATGGAAAAAAGAATCGAATATCTCCTTGGGGCTCGTCTCCGGGAAAAGGATCGTATTACCAGGGCAGTGCAAACTCAGGACAGGCTGAGACAGAAATATTCAGTATCGGAAGAGTGGCAGAGCACGAGTGAAATCAGACGCTGGAGAGACAAGCAGCCCTTCATAAGCTTTAAAGAGCTTCAATTGAAGTTGAAGAAAGAACGTTCAAATCAAGACACGAGATCACAGTGAGTATATTACACTTATATATTCCGAATTATGACAATTAAGTTTATTCAGTTCCACGTTCCGCTCCGCTGGAGCGGTGGAGGGGCGTGGATTGTCGCTTGCTAGAACATTTGGCCCCTCCGGGGCCACGCCCCCGGCACCACCCCGACTGCGAATAAGGAATGCATCCTCCGGAGGAGGGCCATGTTCTAGCGAGTCTCGTTCTTCTCCCCTGGCGCTCCAGCGGAGCGGAACCATGGAGATAGGCTCCTTTTTACTGAGATGATTTAATAGTCTTATTCCGAATTAAAACTGACCAGACCACAGTTACCGTAAAGAATCCTCCAGCGCCGTGGCGCTGTCGGTTTTTTCATCCCGATATTTCACAATAATAGGTGTGTAGATGGACAGCCCGTGTTCCCGGGCGAAATCTTTGGTAATGGGACGGGTTCCGGACACAACCACGGCATTTTCCGGAACGATCAGCGGAATGTCTCCATCGGCACGGAGTATCTCTTCATGGACCAGATCATATACCGGTGTTCCGGCGGTGAGGATCACGCCGGCTCCGATGACGGCATTCTTTTTTACAATCGTTCCTTCATAGATCCCGCTGTTGCCGCCCACCAAAACATTATCCTCGATGATCACCGGGAGCGCGCCTACCGGCTCCAGTACTCCGCCGATTTGGGCAGCAGCGCTGAGGTGCACTTTCTTACCGATCTGCGCACAGGAACCCACCAGTGCATGCGAATCCACCATTGTGCCCTCGCCGACATACGCGCCCACGTTGATATACGCCGGCGGCATGATCACCACCCCTTTTGCAACATAGGATCCGTCCCGGATACTGGTGCCGCCGGGCACTTCCCGAACGCCATTATCCACATGCAAATCCTTTAAGGGGTAGGTATTTTTATCAAAATACCGAAATTGGTCATTGATGGAATAATCGGTCAGCCTGCCCATGCGAAATCCGGCCAGAATCCCTTCTTTCACCCAGTCAACCGCACGCCATTCTCCATCAACGGGCTCCGCAGCGCGGATATCGCCGGTATTCAGGAGATGTTTGAATTCCCGGAATAAGGTATGTTCTTCGGAAGAATATTCGTACGGGTTCTCCTCATATACCTGCTGAATTCTGCTCCGGATTTCCGGTATCTTCATGAGAGCAATCCCAGGGATCCGGCGATGTCGAGTATCTCCTGTTTATGTGCGTCCGTCATGGGTACCAGGGGCAGACGGTAGACTTCCTGTATCTTGCCCATGGCTGCAAGCACCGCCTTCACCGGGAGAGGATTGGTCTCGATGAAGTTGCCCTCCATCAATGGCAAGAGTTTGTACTGTAGTTTTCTGGCTTCTCCGAAATCGCCGGCCAGCGCCAGCCGGATCATTGCGGTGAATTCCGCCGGCACCTCGTTGGCCGCCACGGATATCACGCCGTCACCGCCCAGGGCGACAATCTGGAAGGCGTCGGCGTCATCCCCGGAGAGCACGGAAAAGTCATCCGGACGATTATCAATGATGTGCATGATCTGGCTGAAATTCCCGGAGGCTTCCTTAATGGCGACAATATTCGGGATTTCGGCCAGTCTGAGCGTGGTTTCGGCGCTGATGTTACCCCCGGTGCGTCCGGGGACATTATAGAGGACCACCGGGATATCAATCGCACCGGCCACGGTTTTGTAATGTTCGTATAAACCATTCTGGGTGGGTTTGTTATAATAGGGCGACACCACCAACACACCATCTACTCCCATGGATTCGGCAAACTGGGACATCTCGATCACTTTCCGGGTGTTGTTCGTTCCCGTGCCCGCAATAACCGGCACCTTGCCGTTTACGGTCTGCACCACCGCGCCGACCAGATCCCCGAATTCACTCCGGTTCAGGGTGGCCGCTTCTCCGGTGGTGCCCGCCGGAACGATCATTTCCATCCCGGAGTTCAGGTGCCATTCGACTAACGATTGCACTGCCTCCAGATCAAGGGATCCGTCCCGGGTGAAGGGGGTTACCAGCGCAACGCCCGTGCCGCGAAATGTCTTGTCAGCCATGATTATCCTTTCCGTAGCAGGCTATCGATTAAGTCGTGAATGGTATAGAATCCTTGCTTACCTTCCAGCCACTCCGCGGCGATGACGGCGCCCTCCGCAAAGATCCGCCGCGATTTCACGGAATGCCGTAACCGCAGGGAATCAAACGGTCCTTCAATCGCGACTTCGTGATCACCGTACACATCGCCCAGCCGGCTGGATGATATCTGTAACTGCCCGGATCGAATCCGCCCCTCCGGATTCCCCACCAGCAGCTCTGTTTTCTCCTTGAAATGCTGTAATGCGATTTTTCCCAGTTCCAGCGCCGTTCCACTGGGAGCATCTGATTTTTTGGTATGGTGGGTTTCGTGTATCGCAATATCGTAGTTACCGGTACTGAATAACCGGGAGACGTGATCCACCGCCCGGAAAAACAGGTTCACTCCCAGCGCAAAATTCGGGGCGTACAGGAAACCGATTTCAGAGGCTTCTACCAGCGATTTCACCTCGTCCAGGTGATCATACCATCCGGT
>DATFLS010000633.1:0-5723 GCA_035267465.1 bacterium | reverse complement strand
GGCCGCGAGCAACTTATCCGTATACGAATCCGTTACCCGGGAACGGAGCCGTTCGATAAGGGCCAGCGTGATTATTGGCGTGGGAATATCCATATCGATGGCATCAATGGCGGTCCAGCGTCCTTCCCCTGAGTCCTCCACGTAGGGTGCGAGTTCCTGTAAATCCTGGTCGTCCTCCAATGCCCGGGAGGTCAGATCCAGCAACCACGAGCGGATCACGCTTCCGTATCTCCAGGTTTCGGCCACCTGGTGCAGATCGAGTTCAAATTCTTCCTTGTTTTTCAGAACCGCGAACCCCTCTGCGTACGCTTCCATCATTCCATACTCGATCCCGTTATGGACCATTTTCACAAAGTGGCCCGCGCCGGTTCTGCCGACGTGGGACCATCCCCTGTCCGGACCCGGCGCCAGCGTTTTGAAAATCGGCGTCAGATAGTCGATAGCTTCATCCGGACCGCCGATCATCATACTGTAGCCCTCCTGCAATCCCCAGACGCCGCCGCTCATGCCGGCATCTACATAGATTATCTCGGCGTCCTTCAATTGCTCATTGCGCCGGAGGGTATCTTTATACTTGGAATTACCGCCATCGACGATGATATCATTTCGCTCAAGATGTGGCTGTACTTCTTCAATAGTCTTATCCACCGCCTCACCGGCCGGAACCATGATCCAGACAACTCTCCGTTGTTCCAATTTGTCTACGA
Organism: bacterium; assembly: GCA_035267465.1. Lineage (GTDB taxonomy): Bacteria > Fidelibacterota > JAANXI01 > JAANXI01 > JAANXI01 > DATFLS01. Next base: position 5,016 of record DATFLS010000633.1, on the reverse strand, counting down.
ATTCTTTGACTGACCGGGCACCGGCGGCTCCCTTTTGTTCGGCCGATCTCACAGCATCTTCCTGCATATCGAACACCACTACATCGTGATCATCCTGAAGCAACCGCTGCACCATGTTTCCGCCCATTTTCCCCAATCCGATTATTCCTAATTTCATATACACCTCCTCGCTTGATATTCCATATTCTGTGTTATGGTAAAGATTGAACTGAACTTATACAATCCTGTGGCAGGAAATTATTGGTAGTGACTGTTCATTCTCTTCCAGGGAGATCCTTGCAAAGCCGGGATACACCAGATCACTGCTCGAATTTCATTCCGATCTTCCAAAAGGATAAACTGAGATGATTTTATGCGGCCCATATTCTACATTTGAATCTGAATTCAGCCAACCGGGAACAGGAAGGAACACCTTTGGATCAGTCATATCTTCCTCTGAACAATTTCGGCATCATTGGGAATATGGAGACCTGCGCACTGATCGGCACAAACGGTTCGATCGACTGGTGCTGTCTCCCACATCTGGAATCGCCCAGTGTGTTTGCCAGGATACTGGATTCGCGGAAAGGGGGGCACTTTTATATCCGGCCCGCCGGGAACTTTGAGTCATATCAGCAATACATCGAAAACACCAACGTGTTGCAGACGATCTTTACAAGCGGGGAGACCCGCGTCATCCTGACGGATTTTATGCCAGTTGCCGAGTCGGAAAGTCGCGAGAAATACCGCAATCCGGCGATATTCCGGACACTGGATTGCCAGGATGAACCGGTTAAGATGATAGCGTAATTCCGGCCCGCCTTTCATTATGCCCGTGACCGGGCGCAACTGGAACTGGACGGGCACAGAGCAAAAGCGTATACGGACAGTGAGTCGTTGTTTCTGGACAGCCAGGCAACTCCCCGGAGCAGCGGGGATTCGGTGCAATATGCATTCACCATAGAACCCGGAGACGAATACTGGTTTTTACTCAGGTACGGTGCGCCGTTTCCGTTCAATCCGGTCGCCTGTGAAACTTCGTTGCAGGATACCATAGATTTCTGGCACCGTTGGGTCCATTCCTGTGATCTTCCCTCCTGCGTGTTTGAAGCCCCCTGGCATGATCAGGTCGTACGATCAGGGCTGATTTTGAAGCTGCTCACCCATGAAGAAACCGGGGCGATCTTTGCTGCACCTACTACTTCCCTTCCGGAAGCCATCGGAGGAAGCAGAAATTGGGATTACAGATTTAACTGGATTCGGGATGCCTCATTTACCATTCAGGCCCTTCATCATCTGGGGCATGAAACAGAGGCCAGGGCGTTTCTTCGCTGGTTCCGGGATATTCGGAAGAACACCAGAAAACCGGCTGATTTGAAGATCATGTACAGTGCCCACGGTGATCGGCATATCGAGGAATTTCAGCTATCCTATCTGTCTGGATACAGAGATTCAAAACCGGTTCGCATTGGGAATGGGGCTGCCAACCAATGGCAGCTGGACATCTATGGTGATATCATTAATTCGGTATACGAGCTGGCACGCTACGATCAAGCCGTGCAAGCGGACGAATGGGATTTGATCCGGGAACTCGTGAACTACGTAACAGAGACGTGGCAAACCAAGGATGCCGGGATCTGGGAGTTCCGGAATTCGCCACAGCACTTTGTCTATTCGAAATTAATGAGCTGGGTGGCGGTTGACCGGGGGATCAAAATCGCCGAACGGGAACAATTGGACGCACCGTTAGAAGGCTGGCGTCATACCCGGGCGGAGATCAAACAGACGATCCTTGAGCGGGGATTCAACAAAAATCTGAACAGCTTTGTGATGTATTTCGATTCGGATATACTGGATGCGTGCACCCTCCTGATCCCGCTCATGGGACTGATTCCTTTTTATGATGCCCGGGTCAAAGGAACCGTGAACGCAATTCAGGAACATCTCGCCACCTCGAACGGACTGGTGTATCGTTATAAAACGGATGATGGATTTGAATCAGAGGAAGGCGCATTTGTCATCTGCTCATTCTGGCTCATCATGGATCTCATTTTTCTCCAAAGAATTGATGAAGCGGAAAAAATTTTCCGGGGGATGCTGGAATACCTCAGTCCACTTGGTCTGATGGCTGAAGAGATCGATCCTGAAACTGGCGAGCAACTGGGCAATTACCCCCAGGCTTTCAGTCACATCGGTCTCATCAACGCAGCGCTGTACCTGGGCAAAGCAAGGAAGAAAAGCAAACAAGTCCCGGAGTTATTAGGCCTCGAGTCCGGATGAGGCAGGTTGAACCTCTCCCCCGTCCTCCGCACCAAAATACAATGATACTCGAATCACCGAATTTTCCACGGGCATATCATAGCAGGCTGCCGCTCAATATCAATGCCGCGAAAGTGAAGTATATAACCATTCCAACCACATCGACCAGTGTGGCAACCACCGGCGCGGAAGAGACCGCAGGATCCGCACCAAGTCGTTTCAGAATAAACGGGAGCATCGATCCGGTCAGTGTGCCCCATGAGACCACGCCTATCAGTGAAATCCAGACGGTGATTGCGATTAACACCACATGGGTTCCATACATTCCAAAGAAGTAGTGCCAGGTGATCACCCGCAGAAATCCGATAGCGCCTAACAATAATCCCAAGGTAAAACCGGACAGGATCTCCCGGGCCATGACCCGCCACCAATCCCTCAGATGAAGCTCCCCTAACGACAAAGATCGGATCACCATCGTGGCAGCCGCCTGTTCGTGCGTCAACAACCGAAACAGAATCAACACCTCCTCGTCTGACAGGACCCGCAGGAGTTTAGCAATTTCGACGGGAGGCCACGGCGTGAGGGCTTCCCGCAGGGAATGGAGATCCTCCTCTTTTATCATTTCCCGTATTTCGGGGCGCAAGAGTTGTGCAAGCATCTCCCCTCTCCTCCGGTGTGGTATCTGTCAAGCCTGGGTAATGATTGCTTAGGTTTCCTGATCTCCGGATTTCCTGCTGCACAGCGGATGCTGGTAGCCGTTTATGTCTCAGGTTTTCGGTGTTAATAACGGACCGAACTGATATCGTAATTCATTTTTTACATCCACAGCGCCACCTTTATAGGCGAGATCAGTGGCCTTATTGCGTTGGTACCAGGTATGAATAGTACCGGTAAGTGTTGCGACGCCGTCTTTCACTGTGACCTGAATATCCCGTTCATTCACAAACGGAGACCAGCTTAATTCCCGGAGAATGTCCTCCGCAATGCCTTCATCAGTCTTTTTGACCGGGAGATAGGCATAATCTTCGTTAATGGGATCCCATCCGTAGAACGGCCGTTCAAACACGGGTTGATCATGTGGAACGGTGATATTATTGGTTATACGCGTGACAGGCTGCAATTTGGCCAGCGCATCTCCGACCGCCCATTTTTGAAAATAGGACTCCGCCTCGCCTGTGAGCGTAACCTGTCCATTATGGACTGCTACCGTAATGTCGGTGGGATCCAGATAAGGGTTTCGAAGTAGCGCCTGCTGAATTTCCCTCTTCAGCCGCCGATTTGACAACTGTTGGACCGGCTGTATTTTAATGGCATTCTCGACGCTCCAGACCCCGAGAGTATTCTGGGCATCCTGTGCCGCAGATTCTTTCGCCTTAATATTATCAACAATCCCGGTCAGGGTCACATGGCCTTCCACCACTTCCACCTCCACATCCTGGAGGTGCACTCTCGGATCCAGGGTGAAAGCTCTTTTAATTGCGGCTCTGATTTCATCGTCCGGTAACGGTGTTTCAATCTCCGGCATCATTTCCTCCCGTAATCCCGGTTGGGTTTTTATTCCGGATCCATCAACCCCGCTAACGCCCGCTACGTACCCATCCTCAATTGCATATCGTTTTTCCAGTGCACTGCCGACCCGCCCGGTCAGTATCACACTGTGATCCCGCATCTGCACATCGATCAAATTCGCATCGATTCTGGCGTCCCATTTCAGCGTGGACTTAATTTCCGCTGCAATCTCCGGGTCGGAACGATCCAGGTTATACGAGACTGTGATATTATTTTTAATCCCGGTAACTCCGTCCACCGATTTCACCACCAGCTGGGCAAGTTTGCGCTCCTTCCAGGTATCCACAGTTCCGGTGAGTGTTACCCCACCTTTTTCCGACGACACACCAATTGACCAGTCTCCGGCGGCCGGGTCCATTGCCAGCGCATTTTTCACATCCGCTTCCACATCTTCGTCGAGGCGTTCTGACAGGATGGTTAAATTATTCACTACCGCCCGGACTCCCCGAATGGATTCGGCAATCCGGGTGGCCCGATCCCTGGCAAGCAAATTATCGGATAACCCGGACAATTCAACAACACCTGAATCCGCCTGCACCTGCATCTCTTCTGCATAGGGCAGCCCCTCCGCCTGGCGAAGCCGTGATTTTACCGCCTCAACGAGTTCCGAATCGGTGGGTACCCGGGAGGTCGTGCTCTCCGTTTGTTCTTTGGCACATCGGGTCACCATTAGAACCACCGGAATTACCAGAAGGAGAACAAGGCCGGTGTGCCAAAACTTCATTTTCGTCTTGATTGCGTGCATGGTTCCACTCCTTTCATTGCAATGATGAACTCCCTGCTCATAATCTATGGTTATACCGTTTTCGCTGGTTCTGTCCCAACCAGCTCGTTCAAACGTATGGTGCTTCTGTTCAGACTCACCCGGAAGTAACCGATCAGATGTTTGTGTCCATGATTTCCTTTCGCACCACAGTTTGAGTTTATTATAGAGTACAAGTATGAAGAGATGATGAAGATCGGCGCGCGGAAAGGTACGAATAAGCATAATGAGGAACAATTGACAGGAGTTTCCAGCTTCATCAATCCTTCATATAGTCATTGTAGACTTCGGCCGGCGATAAAAAATGTGAGATGATAAACAGGAGCTTCATGAGGAAACATACCAACAATGCATAACAGGACAGGAGGTAACAATATGAATCAGCACAACTCATGGAAACGGAACTGGGCGGAGAGATTATCCGTTCTGGCGTTCCTTTTGGTATT
>DATFLS010000632.1:0-14129 GCA_035267465.1 bacterium | reverse complement strand
CGCTGAATGTCAAAATCGGCCTTTTCACGGATCACCTTCATCGCCTCGGCGGGGATGACTCCCCGCTCGGTTTGCACTTCGCATACGGCGATCTCAACCTTGAGCCAGGCCCGGTATCTATGCTCATCAGACCAGATCCGACTCATTTCAGGCGTATTGTATCGTTCTATCATACTCTCTATCGAACTGTTTCTAAGGTTAATTTGACCGTTCGCTGCTGCCCGTCACGCCAAATTCGCAGCGTGAGAACGTCGCCGGCATGTAAATAACTATTTTGGATAGCGTTGAGTATATCCCGTCCGGTTCGGACAGATTGCCCTTCCGCCTGGGTGATAATGTCTCCCATCTGGATGCCGGCTTTCGCAGCCGGACTCCCCTGTTCAATTCCGGTAACAATAATACCATAATTTACCGGCAATTGAAAGGCTTGAGCGATATCGTTATCGATTTGCTGTACCCTGAGCCCGGTGTAGAAACTCCAGTCAATTCTCCCCTGCGTTTTCAGATCCTCCATAATCTGTTTCGCACGGTTGATCGGAATCGCAAACCCGATCCCGATAGAGCCCTGGCTATAGTTACTGCCCGTGAAAATGAACGTATTAATCCCGATGACTTCGCCCTCTGCATTCACCAGGGGGCCCCCACTGTTACCCGAATTGATGGAGGCATCAGTCTGGATCATATCCTGATAGCGTGCGTCTCCCCGCTGCTGGCCAAAATCCATGTGCAACCCGCTGACGATCCCGAGGGTTGCTGATGGTTGATAGGAGATGTCGAACAGGCCGAACGGATTGCCCAGCGCCACGACCCATTCGCCGATAATCACCTCACCCGAGTTTCCTAACTGTGCATAGCGGACACCCTTCACGTCAATTTTCAACAGGGCGAGATCCGTGACGTTATCAAGGCCGATGAGCCGCCCCGGATGTTTCTCACCGCCGGGCATAGTAATGACAATTTCAGTGGCATTTTCGACCACATGCGCATTGGTGAGAATATAGCCATCTGCGCTCACCAGAAATCCGGACCCCAGGTTTTCGACGCGCTGTTCATACGACTCTCCAAAAAACCAATATAACCAGGGATCCCGGAACGGGCTGGTCGTATAGCTCCGGATTTGGGTCACATTCACCCCCACCACAGCCGGGCTGACCTTCGCAATGGCCCGGGTAATCGCGGTATTTCTCCCCTGACTGATCTGATTCTGCAGCGCCGCTGAGGACGACTGGGCGGCGCACAGGCTGCCCCAGAGGAATATCCCAATGACAATGACGTATTTCCGCATACGCTTCTTCTACTCACTTTCCAGGGTCGTTTCTCTGTGAAATATTTCCTGTGCATACTGCACCTGTTCCAGAAAGAGGCCGTGTGCCGGCGCCCGATACACCGGCGCATCTCTGGATGGCTGTGTGAGGAACAGGCCGAAATCATCCATGGAATACCTCCCCCGGGCCACCTCAATCATCGTCCCAACCAAACACCGCACCATATTGTGCAGAAACCGGTCCCCGGTGATCCGGTAGCGTAGTGTGTGCCTTTCCATGAGCCATTCCGACTCCAGAATCTCACAGATGGTGTTCCGGGTGTCCGACCGGGCGTGCATAAATGAAGTAAAATCCCGCCTGCCGGGCACCTGTTTGGCGGCGACGAGAAGGTGGTCTCGCTGAATGGCCGCCGGAACATACCATTGATATTTTCTGTGGATGGCCACCGGTTCCAGCGTGATATCATAAATGTACGTGCGCTGCCGGGCATCGTATCGGGCATGGAACCCCTTGGAGATTTCTGTGCAATTTTTCACCAGGATATCTTCCGGTAGATAGGTATTCAACCCCCGCATGTACACATCGCTGGGAAAGCGTTTACTCTCGATATCAAAGTGTGCCACCTGCCCGAACGCATGTACTCCCGCATCTGTCCGGCCGGATCCAACCACCCGCGTGCGTTCCTCTGTGAGTTCGTAAATGGCTGTCTCCAGTGTGCCCTGTACAGTCTGCACCCCTTTCTGAATCTGCCATCCGCTGTAGTTGGTCCCGTCAAATTCGATAAGCAGCGCATATCGGCTCATAAGACAATCAGCAGTGCTGTGATGGAGAATGCGGCGCAGACCAACAGGGTGTCGCAGCTGCGCCAGACCGGAGGTTGATATACTGTGCGGATGCTCTCCGGGCGAAATCCGCGCAGCTGCATGGTCTGGGCCAGCACCTCTCCCCGATGCAGGGTGCCGATAAACAGCGGCGTCAGGGACCGCACCTGAGAACGAATCCGCCCTGTTAGCGTTTGCCGTTCCGCAATTCCCAGGCCTTTGCGAACGTCCTGCAGATGCTGTGCCTCCTGTTGCAGCAGTGGAAAGAACCGAATGGCCAGATGAACAATTTGTACCACGCCGCTGACGGGTATTTGCCGCCTCTGGAGTACCCGGGCGAGCTGCGAGAGACTGTCCAGAACACGATCGGTGCGAATGAGTTGGAAGCACCCGCCCATGATGTAGAGAAAACCAAAGATCTTGAGGGTGAACAGAGCGGCCTCGCTTACCAGCGTCAGGCTGATACTGCCCTCACCCATATTACGTAAGAAGGTGATCCCATGCTCGGTGAAAAGGAGATGCATGAAAAATGTTACCGGCAGCATCCACAGAAAATATCTGAATAGCCGGAAAATATGCGCATTTCTGACCCCCAGAAGAATGAATCCGACGCCAGTGAACAACAGAAGCCCGGCAATGACCAACAGCGAATCGGACTGGGCGAGTCCGATGATGAGGAACACTCCGGAAACGGCTGCGGCCAGAGGATGCCACCGGTGTGCCGGGATCTCCGATTTGTGAGCGAGAGTCAGCCTCATCCTGTCCTCAGTCATAGGAAAACCGTCCAGAATGCCAGAAGCCCACAGCAACCCGGGAATATCCCCCGGTCTCTGGCCGGATAATCGAGTAACCTCCGTTCTCTATCCCATGGAGAAAAAAGGAGGTTGTTCATCAGAAAATTCTGCGCCTTTCAACCGTTCGAAAACAATCTCAACGTACATAATTTAATATGATGATCATAATCTACCAAGCATAGAGGCCGGTCTGCTCTGACAGGGTCACGTCTTCGTTCGGGGTTTCCCTGGAGAAGTTCGAGATGAAGTGACCGGAGACGTCCGCGCCGGAGGGTTATCCGGGCCGGCGCCTTTATCGGAATCTCAGCGACGATCACCGCCGACATCACCACGACTATCCAAATACAGTCTGAGTAAGTGAGAGGCAGCCATGGCATCCACCCGGTCTTTCTCGTGTCCGGTGCGGACACCCATTTCCTGCAGCGTCTGTTTGGCTTGCTGAGATGAGAGCCGCTCGTCAATCGTCTGCACCGGAATGTCCAGGTTCTCGGCTAACCAGGTGATGAACTCCTTCACCTCACGAGTGGTGTGACTCTCCCCTCCCCTCATGGTATAGGGCACACCAACCACCACTTCGATCACTTCACGGTCACGGATGAGTGACCGGAGCTCTTCGAACAACGTCTCCCGGGACCGATACCGGATGGTCTTCAACGGAGCGGCCGTTATCTGCAGGGCGTCCGAAATAGCGACACCGATCTTTCGTGTACCGAAGTCGAGAGCTACAATTCTTCCGGGATGGGCCATACAAGAAAAAGCGCCGCTCTGTACAAACCGAGTGGCGTCATATGATTGATTGTCAGTTAATCCTCAATTTTTCCGGGATTATCCCAGGAATCCAGCGGTTTCTTCAAAACTTCCCGGAGGAGTTTTCCGGGCTTGAAATGGGTCTTCTTGCGGGGTGGAACGTAAATTTCTTCATTGGTCCGTGGATTCCTCGCCCTGGGTTTTGCTTTGGTAGGTTTGACCTCAAAGACTCCAAAATTTCTGATCTCAATTCGGATCCTGTCTTCATCCTCACTCATCATTTCGCGGAGGGTATCAAAAAATCCGTCCACTAGTGTTTCAGTAAGATAAATTTTTTCCCCGACGGCCTCTGCCGTGCGGCGTGCAACATCCTTCTTGGTGTAAGTCACTGCCATAATGTATCTCCTCTGAAAAAGTTTGGAAGCACAAGCGATACGAATTTATAGGGGAATACAAGCTAAATCAAGAAGAATATTAAATTTAGATCATGCAATTTTGCATCTAATGACATACATCTGCATATTTTCCCTGAAACATATCTAATTTTTAGCAGGAAAAATTCATTGCCGTGAGGCGATCATTCTCGCTCGATACTAATCAAATTCTCAATCTTGCGCATCTGATGCAAAATTTTATTCAGGTGCCGCAAATTCTCGACCTCCACCACCAGAATGCAGGTAATCAACGCTCCTTCAACCTTCAAATCCACCGAGAGGATATTCGTATTGGTATTCGAGAGATGTTCGGTGAGATTTTGCAAAAAGCCTTTGCGTTCTTCAGCCAGAATTTTCAAACGCACCATAAAGTTTTGATCTTTCCCCACATCCCAATCCACTTCAATGGTGCGATCTTCATCTTTCATTAATGCCGGGATATTTTTGCAATCGCTCCGATGGATGGTCACGCCGCGGCCCCGGGTGACAAATCCGATGATAGGATCCCCGGGGATCGGACTGCAGCAATTGCTGAACTTGATCATCATATTACTGATCCCCTGGACGGTTACACCCTTGGCCTTCTTCCGGGCCAGTGAGAAGAACCGTTCATCCCGCTCCTTCTCCTCCTTCTTTCTGACCTCCGAATCCGGTGTGAGCTTTTGTGCAATCTCCTGGACAGTCGTTTCCCCGTTCCCCAGGGCGGCAAGTAATTTATCCTTATTGTCAAATCCCAGTTCCTGAAAGGAGGCTCTAACCTTTTTCAAGTTCAACGAAGTGTTCAGCTTCCGCAGTTCCTTCTCGAGAATTTCTTTCCCCAGGTTGATGCTCTGCTCAAATTGATTCCGCCGAATCCAGCGCTTAATGGATGAAATTGCTTTGGTGGTTTTCACAAACTTCAACCAGGAATAGCTCGGACTCTGGGTATCGCTGGTGATAATTTCTACCGTATCCCCGCTCTTCAATTCGGTATTCAGGGGGACAATTTTCCCATTAACTTTCGCGCCGATACAGTGTAAACCAACCTCGGTATGTACTTCGAATGCGAAGTCGATTGGCGTGGATCCCTTCGGCAACTGCTTCAGATCGCCCTTCGGTGTGAACACAAAGATCTCATCTTTGTACAGGTCGATCTTCAGGTTGTTCATGAATTCCTTGGGATTATCGGAATCATTCTGCAGAATCTCGACCAGATCGCGCAGCCAGCGGACCTGTTTATCCAGATCATCATCGTTCCGCCCGCCCCCTTCTTTGTACCGCCAGTGTGCCGCCACGCCCTCCTCGGCCATTTTATTCATATCATGGGTGCGAATCTGGATTTCCACCATTTTGCCGTCCGGACCGATGACAGTGGTGTGAATCGATTGGTATCCGTTGATTTTCGGAGTGGCGATGAAATCTTTGAACCGATCCTGGACCGGAGTAAATAGCTGATGGATAATCCCCAGCACGGTATAACATTCTTCGGTTTTATCGACGATAATCCGGATAGCCAGGAGATCGTAAATTTCATCCAGCGGCTTATTCCGCCGTTTCATTTTCCCATAGATGCTGTAGAAGTGCTTCGGCCGTCCGACAATCTTGGCCGTGATATTGTAGACTTTCAGCTGCTCCCGGATCGGTTCGGCGAAGGTTTCAATGTATTTTTCTCGCTCGTTCCGCTTTTCGGCAATGCCATTCATAATGGAGTAGTAGGCATCACGATCCAGCGTTTTCAGCACCAGATCTTCCATCTCCCACTTCATCCGTGCGATTCCCAATCTGTGGGCCAGGGGCGCATACACATCTCTGGTTTCAATGGCAATGCGGCGTTGTTTTATCGGGGGTAAATACTCCAGGGTACGCATATTGTGCAGCCGGTCGGCAAACTTGATAATTATTACCCGAATATCCTCGGCCACCGACAATAACATCTTGCGGAAATTCCCGGCCTGTTTCTCCTGCCGGCTCTTGAACTTAATATCCCCCAATTTAGTGACCCCGTCGACCAGCTGGGCCACCTCTTCGCCAAACTTCTCCCGGACGTCTTCCATGGTGACCCCGGTGTCTTCCACCACATCATGAAGTAATCCGGCAATAATAGTGGTGGAGTCCATCTTGAGGTTTGCCAGGATGCGGGCCACTTCGAAACAATGATCAAAGTAAGGATCGCCCGATTTTCTGAGCTGGCCTTCGTGGGCTTTCTTTGCGAACTGATAGGTCTCCCACAGCTGATCGACATTGGCCTGGCCGTTGCCATTATAACTCTGGATCTCTGTCACCAGTTCCTGAAACTGGTGATCGTAGGAACCCGGTTCTTCCTCTGAGACAATTTTTTTAAGTAATCCGACTTTAGCCATAATTAAAATGGTGTGTTAGCCCCGGCGTACCGGGATTCATCGTCATATAATGCTTGATCTTCAAATTTCGCATAATCCTTTATGAACGTCAGATGCACTTTGCCCACCGGACCGTTCCGCTGTTTCCCTATGATAATTTCGGCTTTGTTCTCCAATTCTGGATCGCTCCGATCATAATGTTCGGCCCGATAGACGAACATCACTACATCAGCATCCTGTTCGATGGCACCGGATTCCCGGAGATCCGAGAGCATAGGCCGCTTTTCCCCTCCCCGGGATTCCACTGCCCGGGAGAGCTGGGATAAGGCCACTACCGGTATATCCAGCTCTTTCGATAGCGCCTTGAGTGCACGCGAGATCTCGGATATTTCCTGCTGCCGGCTCTCGGAAGATCTTGGCCCACGCATCAATTGTAAATAATCCACGACAATTAAACCAACATTTTGTTCAGCTTTTAGACGTCGAGCCTTTGCCCGAAGTTCCAGAATCTGGATAGACGGAGTGTCATCGATATAGATGGGCGCGGAGGCGAGCTTCCCTACCACGCGGGACAGGTTGCTGTACAGGGCTTTTGGGAGTTTGCCCGTTCGCAGCAAGTGCGAGCTTACCCGGGCCTCGCTGCACAACAGGCGCATTGCTAACTGATGACTGGCCATCTCCAGGCTGAAAATCCCCACAGGCACCTCGTGATCGACGGCCGCGTTTCGGGCAATATTCAATGCGAAGGCTGTCTTTCCCATGGAAGGCCGTCCGGCGATAATAACCAGATCTGCCTTCTGGAGGCCGGAGGTCATATCATCGAGATCGCTGAATCCTGTGGGAATGCCGGTCACCCCGCTCTTCATGGAATGGAAGGATTCAATGGTCTCCATGGTTTTGCTCATAATCGGATCGATGGGCTGAAATCCGCCCTTGAGCCGGCGATCCGACAGACGGAAGATCTCATTCTCCGTTCGGTCCAGGAGTTCGTACACGTCTTCGCTCTGATCATACGCACTGGAGACTGCGTTGGTCGCCACATTAATAATTTGTCTGGCCACCGATTTTTCCAGTACGATTTTGGCGTAGTATTCCAGATTTGCGGCGGAGGGGATATCGTCCAGCAATTTGCTGATCTCATAGGCGCCGCCAATCTCCTCCAGCTCGCCCCGGTTGGATAATTCCTGCGCCACTGTAATCTGATCAATCGGTTCGCCGCGTTCAAACAATATGCTCATCACCCGAAAGAGCTTCCGGTGCGCTTCCCGATAAAAGTTCGTTTCTTGCAGGATTTCAAGCGCCCGGCCGGCGGCTTCGACCTCCAGCATCATCGCCCCCAGCACCGCACGCTCCGCTTCAATGGATTGCGGGGGAACTCTTCCCGTGTTTTGTGGATCAGGCATCTAGTTGATGGATATTTTTTGTTCCACTATATCACAGTAATATAACGAGTCTGAAACAGAATGCACCAACCAATTTTATCAGTTCATCCTGCGATCCTGCTTGCGGTATCAGGTTTATGCCTTTCGCCAGTTGAGAGTCTGCGGGTTCAACCTCATTGTGAACAATCGCGTAAATGCTCGCCGTCTGATGAGGTTTTGGTCATGATATTTTCAGCCCGCGCACCTCAGGTTAAGTACTTCTCCTGGATTTTTTGAAAATCTTCCCAGGTGGGTCTTTTCAACCGGTCATTGCGCAGTAATGCAGCCGGATGATAGGTGACGATGAGATCCGTATCCTCATAATTCCAGGTTTTTCCACGGAGTTCCCGCAAGGGCGATGATTGCCTGAGCAACGTGTTCCCGGCGACTCTGCCCAGGGCGATAATCACCTTCGGGGCAACCAGTCGAATCTGCCGGATGAGGTACGGTTCGCATTCCTGAATTTCTTCCGGACGGGGATCCCGATTCTCCGGAGGACGGCATTTCAATACATTGGCGATATACACTTCCTCCCGCTGTAAATGGATCGCCTTCAGAATGTCATCCAGAAGCTGTCCTGCTCTGCCCACAAACGGCTCACCCTGCATATCCTCCTGATAACCCGGGGCTTCCCCGACGAAGAAGAGATCGGCATCCGGGTGGCCGGCACCGAACACGAAATGCGTCCGGCTCTTTCCCAGCGGACAGCGCATACAATCACAGATTTGTTGCTCATACGCTTCCAGCGACCCGGATTCGGGCGGCTCATATGGGGGCGCCAAGCGGTCAAAGGTGGATTTTATCCGCCTAAGAATGTAAAAATCCGCCGGGAGCAGCTCATGCTGCTGTTGCAAATATCGTTCGAGCATCTCTACACCCGATTCAGTCCTGAGAGCCATCCATCTCCCGGAGTACAAAATCCAGTAATTCGCCGGCCAGCAGATCTTTGGACATCAACGGATAGTCGTGAACCGTCCCTGCGTCAGTGATCAAAGTGACTTTGTTGGTGTCATATTGAAAAGCCGCCCCGGTTTCTTTGGGATTATTTACCACGATGGCATCCAGAGATTTCTTGTGTAATTTTTCCCGGGAATTGGCAATGATGTTTTCAGTCTCAATGCTGAAGCCGACCAGAAATTGCCGGGATTTTTGTTCGGCCAGAGATTGCAGTACGTCTGGGGCGACCGTGCACTCAACTGTAATTCGAGCCGTTTTTTTGATTTTTTCCTGAGAAACCCGCACCGGTTTCAAATCCTCCACAGCAGCCGCAGCGAACACGACATCAGTCTCCGGGAACCACTCGTTCGCAGCTTCGAGCATTTCGTCCGCGGTGTTCACATCAATGCGAGTTACCCCATAGGGCGTTGTTAACGGCGTCGGCCCGGTGATCAATCGGACATCCGCTCCCCGCAGGGCGGCCTGCCGGGCCAATGCAAATCCCATCTTCCCGCTGCTTCTGTTCGTGATAATCCGGATCGGATCAATCGGTTCTTCCGTGCGTCCGGCTGTAACAAGTATCTTTTTCTTCTGCCAGGGTTTCCGTCGGGCAAAGGTCCGCGCCAGCGCTTCAAAAATTCGGCTCCACCCTTCGGAAAAGTTTAAAACAATTGGATTCTCTGAGCTCTGGCTCTCGGATTCGGATGTGAGCGAAACAGCAGGGAGTTTGGGAAGTACCCGGGCGAATCTCCTGCGAAGCCGTGAATCGGGTGATCCGTCAAGCTCCAGTAATATCAGACCGGTCACATCCCGGGAACTAACCTCCCCAGTGCCAAAATCCCCGGCAGAGGTAATCTCCAGCGCCTCCAGTCGTTCTAAACTACGGGGTGGAATATAAGTCTGCGCCTCGTCCGTCAAATAGACGAACACCCGGATTCCGGGGAATGAGTTCAGATAGTCGAGAAATTCTGATGCTTTATAAAATTGTTGCGAACCGGCGATTCCGAGGAGAAAGGAAGAATCAGTGAACCAGTCACTAAGAATCGCCTGAGTCGCCTTCAACCTGTGGTTCCTCTTCGTCCACTGATTCACCTTTATACCGGAATGTCAGGTCGTCATCTAACATCTCACGAATCGAAAATGTAGTCGCTTTTTCAATGGAATCGAAGTCAATATCTTCCAGGTCTTCCCGGTCCAGGCCGCCGTCTTCTTCCACATCTTCCATAAAAGCAGGCAATTCCATCTTCGCCAGGCGTTCGGCATTCACCTGCCTGGCGCGTTTGGAAATAACCACAATTGCTTCAAATACATCCGGTGTTTGCTTCTCAAGTTCTGAGAAAGGAATTGTCTCCAGCGCCATGAATCATTTCCTCCGTTAATGCTTGGCGTTTCTGTTCAATTATTTTTTCTACCGCGCTCAAGGTAGTGTCCAACTCTTCATTCACCACTGTGCAATCAAATTGCTTCCCATAGGACATTTCCATGTCCAATCGTTTGAGCCGGCGTGCCATACTCTTTTCAGATTCCGTCCCACGATTCCGCAACCGCTCCTTGAGTGCTTGCACATCCGGCGGAGCCAGAAAAATAGTGAAACATTGTCTTCCATACAATTGTTTCAGCGACATCGCGCCTTTCACATCAATATCAACCAGCAGCACTTCTCCTTGTTCCAAAGCCCTCTTCACCTCAGATCTGAGCGTCCCGTAATAATGCCCGTGTACTTTTTCATATTCTGCGAGTTCCCCCGCGGCGATCTTCTGTTCGAATTCCGGACGGGAGAGAAAATAATAATCCTTCCCGTCCTGTTCGCTCTCCCGGGGTGGTCTGGTGGTGCAGGAAATCGAAAAGGTATACTCCTTATGATGGTTCAGGAGCTCCTTACAGATCGTTGTCTTCCCCCCACCTGAAGGTGAGGAAATGCAAACCAGTAACCCCGCTCTATTCAACGTTTTGTACTTGCTCCCTCAATTTCTCGATCTCGTTTTTGCAGTCTACCACCACGTGGGAGATCTCGGCATTGTTTGCCTTGGCGCCGATCGTGTTGACTTCGCGATTCATCTCCTGCAGCAGAAAGTTCAGTTTTTTCCCGATGCCGCCGTCGGTTTCCAGCAAGACCCTGAACTGATCGATGTGACTTTTTAAACGAACCGTTTCCTCTGTGATGTCCACCTTATCTACCAGATACGCAGCCTCCTGTGCCAGACGGCTTTCATCTATCTGGGTGTCTTCGAGCAACTCACTGATGCGCATCTCCAGGTTCTTTTTCACTGTCCGGGCGTTTTCTCTGGCTCGCTTTTCAATTGTTTGCACTGCCTCCTGAAGCCATTGCAATCTTTCGATCAAATCCGCCTGCAGTGATTTCCCTTCCCGTTCCTGCATCTGCCGGATATCCCGGAGTGCCTGACGCAAGATCGTATTCACATGCTCCAGTATGAATGAGCCATCCGGCATGTTCTGTTCAACCGTGAACAGATCGGGTAAATCAAGGAAATCACTCAGCGTGGGTTCGTTCGAGAGATTCAACTCCCGGCGAATTTCTTCAATAAGGCGGCGATAATGGTGGAGCAAATTCATATTCACCGCCAGCTGCGAATACTTCTCCTCGGCTCCGTTGAGGGAAATTTTTACCGAAATTTGCCCGCGCTCAAAATACTCACTAATCGTTCTCCGGAGCTCTCCTTCGAACGGGGATAACACATCCGGGATGCGCAAATTGATGTCAAGATACCGGCCGTTCACCGAACGCACTTCCACTGATGCGGAGTATTCCTCGAACTCCTGCTCGTACCGGCCGTACCCTGTCATGCTATACAGCACTGTCTTCTCCCATTTGATTTATAGCTTTTCAAGATATCAACATCTTCACTGGTTGTCAACTCCGTTTGCGATCAAATTGCCGGTCAGTATATAACCGAATATAAATAATGAGCCCTCGATTGTTACCGCTGATAGAATTATCGAGGGATACCATTCCGGGTCCGTAGTAAGCCAACTGCCCGTTCACATTCTCTGCAATCGAGCCTCCCATTGGATCTTTGCCTGTTGCGTTCTACCTTTCTGTATGCATAGTCATTGGTTCACCCTGCGAAATTATTGGGAGAGGCTTTCTCCTCGACTTCTGAATGCCAGGATCACCCGGATTTTTACCTATGAAAAAAATCTGTGCACCTTTATCCTGCTGACCGGACGCGATCGCTACCGGGTCGACTACGCCGGAAGCAGTGAACTCCCCTATTGTGTCCTGCAATCGGAACTCAACATTCCACGGCGCAAGGTCCCGGTCCTGGAGGAAGTCCGGGGCGCTGACATCCAATCCATCAGGATGATCCCCAGCGATCGGGTCTTGTCCTGGCAATTCACCGGCGGTTCCCGGTTGCTGTTCGAATTTTACGGACGTGTTCCCAACGTCTATTTTGTGGATGAATCATATCACATCCTCGCCTCGTTCAAGGACCGCGGCCATTCTGAGCGAATCGAATTCCGGGAATTCACCGGATTTCCCTACCCGTTGCCGGACAATTTCCCGGACCAGTTCGAGGCTGCCCTAGGAGAATATTCCCGCAAATCGGCCCGGAATGCACTCGCATCGCTGCTGCCACATTGGACCAGTCTACTGGCCAGAGAATCCCTCAGTCGGGCGAACCTCAATGAAAATGCCGCCGTTTCGGATCTTACTCCGGAGCACGTGACAGCGCTCTCCCAAGCGATCATCGACATCATGAAAGATCTGGAAGCCACTGATGCATATATTTCCTCACTTCCGACTCCTGTGTTCAGTCTGGTTCCTCTCCATCACCGGGAAAATATCCAGTGGGATAGTCATCTCCCTATCGAAGAAGCCTACCCGGGATTTATCGGGGAATTCTATCGCGGCAAGCGGTTCCGGAGTCTGCAGACGACACTGAAACGCGCGGTCGGCAGCAGAATCGAGCGGGCCCAGCGGCGAAAAGAGAAACAGGAAGCGGACCTGCGGGACTGGAAAGATCCCGCAGTATACCGGAAATTCGCTGATCTCCTGATGGCCCAGGGACAGCAAGCGCCGCGGGAGCGCGATAACATTGAACTGCAGGATATCATTGACACCCAGGAACAGATCACCATTCCACTCCAGCCGAATTTGTCCGTCATTGAGAATGCCCAGAAATATTATGAGAAAGCCAAAAAATCCAGCCGGGGACAGGGCAAACTGCAGGAGCAGATTCAACAGACGGAACAGGATATTCTGGCATACTCCGAGCTCCTGGAGAGCATCGAGAATGCTTCGGAACTGGAGACCCTGGAGGAATTCAATAGCCAGTTGAAGAAGCAAGGAATCACCACCCGGACATCCCAGGCGGAGGAACCTCTGGAGCGGAAACCCTATATCGAGTATGTGTCACCGGACGGCTGGCGTATACTGGTGGGCCGGGCGGCGAAAGACAATGATGAACTCACCTTTCATCTGGCCCACAAGGAAGATTTCTGGTTTCATGCCGAACATGTCCCCGGGTCGCACGTGATTGCCATGCCGGACAACAAGAACCTCCGGAAGCCTCCCCCGGCCACGCTAAAATTTGCTGCGTCTCTGGCGGCCGGATACAGCCAGGCCAAACATTCCTCCCTGGTACCGGTGGTGTATACCAAGCGAAAATATGTGACCAAACCCCGGGATGCCGGTCCCGGGCAGGTGCGGTATCAGTTTGAAGAATCGGTGATGGTCAAACCCCGGACAAAATAATCCCGCTGCTCCGGAGGATGTTTAAACAGACGAATAGAAAACATCATATGGTGTGATCAGTTGGCAGTTGGCGGTGGGCAAGTGCTTTCAAGTGCTCACAAGTGCCTACAAGTGGTGGCAAGCAAGTGCTAACTAGAGTCGGCTATCTGGTTGTTTCTGTCTTGATATTACCTGCCACAGTACTTGTAAGAACTTGTCAGCACTTCGGAGTCAATCCATTGGTCGGATCAGAAACAGGGGAGTTCGTACTAGTCGCAGCAGGCGGTGGGTAAAAATCTACATTCCATTTCGAACATCAGTGTACTTCGATGTATTTCGGTGTTTCATGTCTTCGCGTATCGGCATCCTAGCCGGGTCATAATCCGACTTCTTTCTTCAATTCATCCAGTTTGGCCAGGGCTTCCAACGGGGTCAGGGTATTGATATCAATCTTTTCCAATTCTTTCCGGAGCTTCTGTTCCTGCTCGGTGAACAGGTCGAGCTGGGTGGTCGGTGCGGGTGGTGTGAACCGCTTTTCCGTATCCACTCCGGCGGCTTCATGTTCTTCCAGATGATGGAGGATTTCATTGGCGCGCTGGATCACCATCTCCGGGATGCCTGCCAGCTTGGCGACGTGAATCCCGTAGCTGTGATCGCAGCCGCCCGGGACAATTTTCCGCAGGAACACGATCTTGTC
>DATFLS010000631.1:0-2603 GCA_035267465.1 bacterium | reverse complement strand
CGGTTCGGTCCACGGTGGATTGCTGTTGGCGGGCACATCCCACTGCAATCCCTGCCAATAATATCACTATGAAAAATCGATAGATAGTGTCGTAGCGCATAATTACTCCTCTCTTCCAGAGATTGGTGCGACTCAGGCCGGATCATCCGTGCGGTACTCTGATTGCGACCATCACAAGTCAATTTGCAGCTGTCCTGTACGTTTCGCCTATCAGAAAATAATATTCGTCAAGCGCCGATGACAGATGAGTTTTCCCGCAAGTATTTATTCACGCTCATCTCCCCAGAGATGCGGATCATCGCCTTTATTTTTCCGCCATTCGTGGCGCCAGTAATGCATGTCCACCGGATCGATGAACGGTTTCGGCGCCCGTTCCGCCCGGGATGGGAACGGGGGATACTGTTGATGTGGTTCGCGCTGATACCAGTACGCCACACTGGCAAGATCCAGGGTCAGGTTATTATTGTGTCCGTGCTCAATGGTGAACCGCAGTGATTGGTTAAAGTAGACGGGATCACTGATATGGAACCGGTACACATGGGTCCGGCCCAGCCATCCGGTATCTTCGTTCACGCGGGCGTAACCGTAGTAAGGGTGCTTGAACAAGGCCTTCGGCGCCCAGGAAGTATTGAAATAATCTTCGGTGCCCGTGCCATGGAGTGAAGACGGCCATTGCTCACCATCGATGAAAATCATGTCATCTCCTTCGCCGTACCAGATGGGCGTGGGACAATGCACAAAATAATTCACTCCGACGAAATGGCCCTTTCCCTCGATGTCCGCAATGAGGTAGTTCTCGCTTCCGGTGATGTTCACATCCTGGGGACCGAGCAGACCCCACTCGTTTTCACCTTCCGGGAGTGCCCCGGTGAGTTCATGATTATACCAGGCATGAAACCGGCCCATATCGTCCGGCAGCGATTCCATGGCAACATAATCCACGTAATAGTAGAAGGCGTCGATGTTCTGGCCGGAATCATTCGCCACCTCAATCCGGGCGCTGGTGGCAAAAGGCATAGTGAAATAGCACACCAGACCCCTGCCCTCCCGGGGACCGGCCGCCAATGGCAGCGAGGCGTAATTATAACTTTCGTCCCAGCCCTGACCGAAAAAAGGACCGATTGGTGCTTCCACCGACGGATTCTCCTCGCCGTCCCAGTACATTCTGAGGATGATATCGTTCCGGCTCAGCTCGGGTGGCGGCGGAGCAATGGTGATCCAGATATGGTTGATTACCCCGGCCCCATTGACCTCGAATAATGTCCGGCGCTCACCGCCCGGTATGTTCTCAAACCGGTCGTTGTTTCCCCCGGTGGTATCAAAACTGCTGATCCGTTTGCTTT
Organism: bacterium; assembly: GCA_035267465.1. GTDB lineage: Bacteria > Fidelibacterota > JAANXI01 > JAANXI01 > JAANXI01 > DATFLS01. The sequence continues at coordinate 1,260 of DATFLS010000631.1, read as the reverse complement.
GTACGCCATCCTGCAGCCGGGCCAGATCCATCAAATCCACATGTACTCCCTGAGAGAACACCAGATCGGGCGCCAGCAGCATACATGCGAGCGCCAATACTACTCCGGCATATGTAAGACGGCCGTTGTCGGGATATCTTGTTTGCATAGTTTCCCCTCCGTAAGTTTGAGTCGCATTCAAGACATGTTTATTTCTTTCTATTGAACGATTCACTGCGAACGCAGAAGAACAGAACCTCCGGCCCTATATGAACTGCCTGTCACGTGAAGTGTAACGTGATGTCCGGTAACAGTAGGATATTTTACATTCAGCATACAACAGTTTCAAGAATGATTTCTCCTGAGGAGCGAAGGCAACAAAAACGGGCCACTGATTGACACAGATAAACACAGATTACATATGGTAAAGAATGCATGCCGGTTTTCTCTTCTTGTTCACAGAGATTTACCACGGGGAGAAAGGTGCCATTCCGATCACACATTTATCCCGGAGATTTAGGGACCACGAATCATCCTGACATGTTCATACCACTATTCCGGAAAGCCCGGACTTGAACCGTATGTGTTTATATTCGTATATTTGCCGGAACTTCAGGAGAGATCATGGAGACCACCATTCTCACAGTGCCCGGTATGGGCGGGTCCGGTTCGGATCACTGGCAGACACTCTGGGAACAGGCGGATCCACGCTTCCGGCGGGTGGAACAGCGGGATTGGGATCAACCGGTGATGTTCGAATGGGTGATGACTCTGGAGCAGGCGCTTCGGGATCTCGAAGGCCCCGGCGTGCTGGTGGGACACAGCCTGGGATGCCTGGTCATTGTGGAAGCCGCCGCAAATCATCCCGGCGATATAGTCGGCGCGCTCCTGGTGGCGCCGCCGGATTTCGACCGGATGGAAGGGGCCGGCCAAACGCCCATGTCCACATTGCCGTTTCCCAGTATCGTGGTGACCAGCGAGAACGATCCCTGGGTGTCCGCCGAACGGGCGGAGGAGTTCGGATTCGCCTGGGGCAGCCGGTTTGTGAATATCGGGCCGGCCGGGCATATCAATGCCGACTCCGGATACGGCACCTGGCCCGAAGGCAGACAGCTGCTGGATAACTTGCCGGAGTCAGCATTCCAGTGACCAGCGCTGCAGGTTGGAAGTTGGTGTGGAATGGCCCGAATCGTAACATGAAGAATCGCATGAAGTTGCAGATACCGGATGACTCAGGCTATTCCACCCCGGAAAAACCTCCGGGTGATAGTACATGTTGGG
>DATFLS010000630.1:0-12419 GCA_035267465.1 bacterium | reverse complement strand
ACCGCCTGGATTCGATTTAAGAAACCCGACCCCACGCTCTCGTTGAACGGCGCACTGGCAGGGCTGGTGGGGATTACCGCCGGCTGTGCCAACGTGGCCCCGTTCAGTGCGCTGGTGATTGGATTCGTTGCAGGCGCGCTTGTTGTCCTGTCTATCGTGTTTATTGACCATGTGCTCAAAATTGATGATCCGGTAGGGGCCATATCGGTTCATGGAGTATGTGGCGCCTGGGGCACTTTGGCTGCGGGCGTGTTTAACATCGGCGGAACATCACTCAGTATTATCGGGGTGCAGCTGCTGGGAATTGCGGCCGCCTTCATCTGGGTGTTCGGCACTGCTTTCTTGCTGTTCAAGGGCATTAAGGTCACAGTCGGACTACGGGTTTCACCGCAAGAGGAAATGGATGGTCTGGATGTAGGAGAGCACGGCATTGAAGCATATCCGGATTTCCAGCTGATTCAGGAGTGAGGAGCTTGAGCGATAAATTTCAGGAATCAAGAACGCGTGATTAGAGAACGCAGGAGACAATTACATGAAGAAAATAGAGACGATTATTAAACCCTTTAAATTGGATGAAGTGCAGGAAGCGCTGGAAGCCATCGGGATCCATGGGATGACTATTACGGAAGTCAAAGGATTCGGACGGCAGAAAGGACAAACCGAGATCTATCGCGGCAGCGAATACCAGATCGATTTTCTTCCGAAGGTGAAAATTGAGATTGTCACCGCAGACAAGAACTATCAGGCCATTGTGGAGACCATTGTTGAAACTGCTTCCACCGGAAGTGTCGGTGACGGCAAGATCTTCATTTCTGAGGTGACGGATGCCGTTCGAATCCGGACCGGAGAATCCGGGGAGGCAGCCATTGAGTAGTGAGCACCGGGGAGGAATATATGTGTAAGATATACCACAACGGATAGATGACAATCAAACAAGAACGCACTGAACCATCTTTGCTTCCAAAAGAGCATCCCATCCGTTCCTGCGGGGATGCTCTTTTTCTGCTTATGAGGTAATCCCGTCCGATTGACCGGATATGTGAGAGTGGTTAAAAAACAGTGGTTATACCCACAGCGCAGGGCACAACGTACATGAATAATATGTTGACCAGACACACCTAAAATTTTTTAGAGCAATTAGGGGTACTATTCATTTTTTCTCTGCGTCCTTTGTCCCGGAGGGATCCCGTTGGGGCGGTCTTCGCGGCCTTTGAGCCAACGGGCTCTCCCTTGGAGCGTTTTCTAAACAGTTTCGGATATGTACGTAAAAGCGAACAATATCAATCCGGGAGCAAGCGGGATGTGGTGACTCCGGATACAAAATCCCTTGTCTCGGTCGGATAGTTTTGCTACAATCCAAGACTGTGGTGCAATGATGCGAGGGAGGGAACTCGCCACCCGACGTATCGCAGACAGAAAGATCACTGGGAGGAAGGCACCGGAAAATATGCAGTGAGGCCGTGGTTTGTCTATGAACTGAGTGCAACGGGACTCGCAAAATTAATTAAACAATCATGGATAGATTTATATTATATTTGAAAGATGCAATTAACTATCCAACGTAATCTTGAGGTAATCCGGAGGAGATTCCATGTGGTGGATAATTGGCATTCTTGTTGTACTGGCAGCGGTAATTCTGTTCGAGTATAGAATTCGCCGGCCAGATCAAATCGTATTATATGAATCACGTGGGGTCGTGAAATCCCGCAAGGCCCGGTTTTATCCGCGCCACTTCAGTCTCTCCATTCCTGCTCACGTGCATTCGTCAATTCTGGAAATCTCCGTGGAGGCCCAGGGAAAGCTGGGCGCGATGGTGCGGATGGATGTCTCGGTGGCGGCATCTCCGGATCACTTGCAGCAGCTGATCCGGGCGGGGGGCTGGCAGAAAGATGCAGTGGATAGGGCGCTGGATGAGTTGAAACTGATGGTGCAGTCGCTGGTGAGGCGTTACGCCGAAAAATATGAAATGGAAGAACTCACCACCGAGCAGCTGTCCACCTATCTCCAGGATCAGATTGGTTCGGAAGTGGACCAGCTGGGTCTGGAAATCATTTCGATTAATGTCCAGACGGTCGAGCCGGTGGATGAGGAGATCGCCAATGCCATGCGGAAGCGGGAATCGGCGCGCATTCTGGAGCAGACCGAACAGATTAACCAGCGGGCTCGCGTCTCGGCTTCACGCGCCCGGGTGGAAGCGGACGAAGATATCGCCGTCTCCGAGCACAATCTGGAATTGAAGCGCCTGGAATTGCAGGAGACGGAGGAAGAACAGGAAGCGGCGCTTGCCAGGCAGCGGACGTCTGAGGAATTGGAACGCCGCCGCATGCAGCTGGACGTGGATCGGGAAGAAATCGACATGCTGCGGAAGAATCCGGAACTGCTGGTGTTAAATCCGCAGGTAGCCCGGCTCGCCGAGGCCAGCCAGAGCTTAAAGAATGCGCGGACGGTGGTGTCCCTGTCGGGCAGCGATTTGAATGAGAATTCACCGATCATTCAGATGTTGCAGAAACTCCTGCGGAACGTCAGCAAAGCGGCGGATAATATCCAGACGGCAAATCAGCAGAATTCCTAAGCGGCGCTGCTTATATCAAAAAAACCAATACCAGTTTGAGCCCCTGTACTCATCGTGAATGAATCGTTCTTGTAAATCCCGCCGGACCCGGCAAAACCATGGACTCACTGGAACATCAGGTTGATGATGCTGGAAAGTAAAACCAATACACAAGATACGCTCCGCTTCTTTCAGCTGCGGCCGCTTAAACCTGCCAAGGTCTCCGAGATCAGCGAAGCCACGGCGGCATCCGCGATCCCGCCGGAAGATCGGGTGAACTTTCATATCGGGCATCCGGTGTGGGATCCCCCCCTCATTGCCCGGTTTAAGCAGCTGGTGCTGGACCTTCCGTCGCCACCCGACGGGAAGCCGTTCGCGGATATGGAGGCATGGCTCGGGGAGTCCCAGTGGGAAGAGCGCCGGTTCGCGAGTCTCAAGGCGATAAGCCGGGCGATTGAACAGAGTGTGCAATATATGCCCCGGGGCGGTTTTTCGAGCGCATCGCCGAATGCGCTGGCGTATCTGGTGCAAAACTGGTTCGAAGAGATCCAGCAGGAACCGCTCGGCTACGATCTGGGCACGGAATCAGGACGCCGTGAATTGGTGTTCGCCAATGGAGGGATTTCCGAGTGCCTCAGGGTATTGTTTCTGGCACTGAACCGGCATCTTATTCATCTTCCGGGGTTCATCCTCCTTTATCACCAGCCGATTCCCGACCACCTGATGCACCAGTACGACGATTTGCGTTTTGCTCCACTCACCACCGACGAGGACGATGTGCTGGGGGAGATTGAAGCCCACTTCGACCGGAATCCGGACCGGCCGCACTTTCTCCTGCTGGGGGAAATACCCAGTGAGAAACTGCGTCGGAGTCTCCGCCGTCTGAGTCTTGAAAAGCCGCTTTTTTTTGTGGAAGTCAACGATGCTCCCAACCATCTGTCTATGGCCAGGGAAGCCGGTTTGCTGAATCGCGTGCTGCGGTTTATTTCGGCGGCAGCCATGGATCCCGACCTGGCTGGCAATGCCGTGACAATTGTGGCCGGAAATGCCGATTATATTGAGGTATTCGAGACCATCCACTTCCAGCTGAAGGGTTCGCCCTCGGCTGCGGAAGTCGAATTGCTGGCCTTCCGATTAGGACAAACATTTCAGTCCGAAGCAGCAGAGGGTGACTCCTCAATCTCCAATCCCGCGTCTGAAACGCAGATTCATCAGAATCACCAGATGGATCAGGAGGAGACGCACTATCCTCCGGGTTCGGAGATCGCCGGTCGTCTCGGCGGGGCAGTCAGAAGGTGGTCCGCGCCCGGGGCCTCGTTTACCGAGCGCCTGGTTCAAATCAGCACACGTCTGTATAGGCACACCACGAATGTTGCGGGGACCCGCTCCGGGGCGCCGGATCCGTTAGCCGGCTACTCCCGGCCCGAACTGATACACGCATTTTTTGAGAATTTTCACTCTCCCCGGTGGATGCCGGATCTGGCACAGGCGTTTCTTTCGGCATTTTTGAATCATCATCCCGAGTATGAACCGGACAAATGCACGGTCGTCAGCGGATCGGCCCGGACTGCCCTCAGTCTGCTGGGGTTCCACTGCGGTATTCAGGAGGTGGTGGTGTTGGACCTCAGCTGGACTTACCATCATTGTTTTCCTGCAATCACTCCGGTTTCCCTGGGAGAGAATCTGTCGCTGGACGTGGAAGCGGTTGTGGATACCATCCGGCAGAAACTGTCCGAGGACCCGGGCTGGGTCCGGCGGGGAGCCGTTGCGTTAAACAATCCGCATAACGCCAGCGGGCAGGTATTCGACGAAGAGGAAGTCACCAGATTGCTGCTCTGGTTGCTGCGACATGAAGTGTTTGTGATCGATGATCTGGCATATCAGAGTGTGGCCCCAAGTGATGATCTTTCCGGGCCGAAGTCGCTGCGGCAGATTGTCAACGATTTGATCCGGGGCGGATATATCCGCCGGGATCAGGCACAATATCTCATTACCGTGCAATCGCTCTCCAAAACGGATTGCTTTGCCGGCGGCCGGATGGCTGTGGCCGAGATCCTTCATCCAGCAATACTGTCATCTTTTCGCAGCGCCAATAGTACCATTCAATTAAATTCAATGGCCGCCTTCATTGCGTATCTCTTTTATCGCAATCATTCACAGGATGTCCGGGCCTTCTGGCTGGCCCGCAACCAGGTATTCCGTGCCCGCATGGACGCCCTGACACGCGCCCTGCACGATCTGCCCGAGGAACGCAATCCCTATCACATCGACATCACCCGTCCGGATGGCGCCATGTATCCCCAGCTGATTATTCAGGACCTGCCCGCAGGCATATCGCTTGACTGGCTGGCGACCGGACTCGCCTCCCGGGGGATTGGATTGATTCCGCTCACCACGTTCGCCCGGACGGCCCGGGGCTATGAGCTGGGGAGAAAAACATTCCGGCTGACGCTGGGCGGAAGCGACGGTGCGGAGGCGCTCGCCCGAAAAACCCGCCGGGTGCTGATCGAACTGAATCGCATCATTGCGGATGAAGCCGCGAATTATACCAGAAAACCGCTCCCCGTACATTCCGAAATTTCCTCCACTGTGTTGTCCTCGTATCTGGATGAAGCCCCCGCTCAGTGGGAAGAACTCACCCACCGGATCAAACATCTTTGCGAAAACCAGTTTGCAAAACACCGGAACCAATTCCTGAAGGACGGCGACGAAGTACCCAATTCGGAATTGATGGAGTCCTATCTGCCGGAGCGCCTGGAGACCTTCACCACCCGGTTTCGGGATCGGTTGGCGCTTGCGGATTCTTTCATCACCGAGTCCGCCCACCGTAAACGGGATCGGCTGGACCAGATCCTCCGGCAGGAATTCTACAAAGAATCATCAGAGACCCGGGATTCGCATTTCAGACATCGCCTGTTTGATCGCACCGTTCACCCCACGCAAATGTATGCTCTGCAGGTGGATGTGCTGGTCAACCGGATCATCGAAGCGCTAATCCATCACCGCGAGGTGCCCAAACATTTACCGGAAGAGGTGGCGGAGGCGCTGGTGCAGGAGTATTTCGGCGAAAATGTGCCGATCCTGTCTGTGGAGGAAACCGATGAACTTCGCACCGATTTGGGCGCGATGATCGAAACAGAGGAATGGACGTTGCGACGCACCGGATTACATGCGCCCCGATTGCTCTCGTTCTGGGGTGATTGGGACGGCAGTACGCGGCCATCCGGGCAAGGGCACCGGCTGGTTGCTGCCGCGCTGACCAGAAATGTCACCAATATGGCAGAGATCCTTCAGATCCTGCTGCAGCGTGACCGGGGCGTCTCCGTGGATGGCGATTTGCTCGATGAGATCCGGCGTCTGGAAAAGAATAAGCAACAATTCTGGGACCTGCTCAATAAAATCACCTCCCTGACCAATCAACTGGAGAAACGGTATCAGCAGGTGCTGCCATTCAATGTTCGTCCCGGCAAGCTGCGATGGCTGGGGATGCGGCTCCATATTGCCAGAGATCCCATGCGTGCGCTCTGGCAGCATAACGATCGCCTGGAACGGAAGATGGTGAAATTGCGCCGGCAGCGCCGGGAGAATCTGGAGTACTATTTCGCACTGAATAAGCGGTTACGGAAAACCCTCTATGCGAACCGGGACGTCCTTCTCCGGAATCTGGATCACCCGGAGATTGTGCTCCAGGCGGGATTGTACCGCAGCTTGCTGAAACGGTTTGTCCTTACGCCCCGGATCCATCAAAAGATGATCCTCGCTCAGGATCAGTTTCCCATTGATACTACCGTGTATAATATCATGGAAATCAATGAGCTGGCCGGCAAGTACGGAAATCCCGGCATGGTGCTGGCGCTGCAGGTGAGTATGTCGGATGATCCGGAGGCATTTATTGCGCTGGACCGGAAATTGCGCTCCCGACGGGAGGAGCTCCTGCGGAAGGACAGTTCGCTCCTGTTACCCGCCGTCTATATTGTACCCCTGTTCGAAGAGGTGGACACCGTCCATAACCTGGAGCAGTATCTGGAGAAAGTGTGGGAGTATGCGGTACACAGCCGCCGTCTGGAGCAGCAACCCAAAGAGCGGTTCCGCGAGATGATTTGCGAGCTGTTTGTGGCCGGCTCGGATTTGAGCCAGCAGGTCAGCCAGCCCACGGGCGCCGCCCATTACCGGGAGGCGAAACACCGCGCCATGCGCTGGCTTGCCAGGCGCGGATTGGTTGAGGACGTCCGCATTAAATTCGGCAGCGGAGAACCCATGCAGCGCCAGGGCGGGTATTTTGATCGGTTCTCCGGACAGTCTGTGATCACGGAATCGAAATCAACCGGTCAGCGGTTATCCCGGTACCTAAATTCCGCGTCCCGGAAGAGCGTCGAGTTTGCCCGCAGTCCGCTGAGAGGGGTGTGGGCCAGCGGTGAATTCCGGACATTCCAGAGCAACATTTTCGAGCATATCCGGCGACTTTCCACGGAAGAACGGGCGAAGCTGTTCTATCATGTGGCGGAATCACAGCAGGCCTATGAACGGGAGCTGGCCCGGGCCGCAGAGCCACTGCTGTCCACCCGGCTGCGGTTCGAGGAACGGGGGCTCCAGGAACTGGAAATGCTGACACTGGGACAGCACGATGCGTTGTATCAGGAATTTCTGGATCTGGTGACCAGCAATTTCCGGCAGATTCTGTATGGCAGGGAAGAAGACGTGGTGGGCATTCACGTGATTTCCTATTTCATCGCCCGATCCACCCCGCCGCTGCGCGACCGCCCGGTGGTGCGGCCCAGTTCCGGCAGCGGGGAGAAACGGGGACAGCAAATCGTGGAACGCATCGCCCAAACGCTTCCTCTCTCCCGGCACGGAAGCCTCCTGCGGGCCATTGGTCACAATCGGTCACAGACCATGATTATGGGGGTCAATCAGCTGACCACCGGACTGTTCCGGGCGCTCCGGGAATTTGCCGAGGCCCGCAGCGGTGTGGGAGGCGGAACCACCGTAGTCAGCGAGCGCATTCTCCCGCAGCTGCCGGTACACGATATCCTCCATACGCTGCGGATTTACCATGATATGACCTTACACTACGTCCATAAAATGGAGCAGATGTTCCCGGCCGGCAATTCCGCATTCTACGGACTCCAGGAAGATACCGATTCCATCCCCGACTTTCTTCCGTTATTCCAGCGGGAATTACTCCGGCGGCAGGGGCTCAATCCCGGCGATTTCTTCAACGGCGATTCCATCAATCCCCGCCTGTTACCGGCGCTCCGCCCCGATATCGCTATTTTGCTGCAGCCGGACCTGTTCAACACCACTCCCACAGATTTATACAGGCTGACCGGAGACAACCTCGACGAAGGCTGGCAGCGGGAAATCGAATTGCTGATGCAGCTCCCGGAGCACATCCGGTCTTGGCGGACGAAAATCTGGGACCTGATCGAAGAACCAATCCGCCAGCAGGTGGAAAGCTTTGTCAAACTGGCGATGGCGATTCACGCACTTTCCGCAGGCACCGGAACCGAACAACTGCCATTCTCCACAGATCCGGCCAGAGCGGTGAGACTGGGCACCCAGGTGGCGGAATCCCTGCGAGAAGTGGGCGATGATTCCATGCGGCAGTTCCTCTCCGCAGTGGTGCAGTATCTGACGCAGATTCCCGAAACCATGTCCGAAGTGCCCATCGACGTGATCCGGGCGCTCCGGGATGTGGAGCGAATTGTCAAGATCGAAGAACAGGCGCTGGGGGAGAACGATCAGGCGCTGTTCCGTTATTATCTGCTCCAGATCGCCCGCCTGGCCGGTGAGAACGGATAGCGCAATACGTACAAAAAACCACTTCTCCACAAAAAACAAGCCACAGATTTTCGCAGATTCCCACAGATAAAGAAAGATCACAAAGTATTGCACAAAGTCACACAAAGAACGGAGCATGATATTCGATTTTGTTCACGTTGTGAAACGTTGTGTTCCTCCTGCCTTCAAATCGCCTATATTCAATACACCAAAAAGCCTGCTCGCCTCCCAGAATAAATAAAGGAGCACAAAATGCAACGAGGTACTCCCAAATTTCGATTATCTGACGGTCTCTTCTTGTCAGCACTTGTCAGCACTTGCCAGCACTTCCTTCCCTACTTTGTGTTACTCATAAGAAGGTAAGAGAACAAGAATCAAAATTTTATGTCCGGGAGTGAAAACTTTGACTCCGGGGATGAGAAAGTTTGCTCGTGAATCAAAACTTTGGCTCCCTGAATCAAAACTTCGGCTCCCTGAATCAAAACTTTGGCTCGTGGATCAAAACTTCGGCTCCCTGAATCAAAATTTTGGCTCGTGGCTCAAAACTTTAACTCCGGGGATGAGAATTTCTCCTCGTGAATCAGATATTCGACTCCGGGGATCAAAACTTTTGCTCGTGTGTTAAAATATTTGCTCGTGAGTCAAAATATTTGCTCGTGAGTTAAAATTTGGGCTCGTGAATAAGAATTTCGACTCGTGAATTAAACATTCCAGGCCGAGGCCCTTCTCAGGCTACCTGAACTTAAAAAAATTAAGAATGCGAAAATGCTCGAGATGGCTTGCCTGAGATTCTCAGGTGGTTCTGTTCATGGTCGGCAGGCCGGTCAGCGATCAGATGAGTCACGGTGGCTGGAGTGCCGGGAACTCACCCCCTCGGTCCTCCTCTCTTACATCATCCCCCGGCTCACTTCCCCCCAAGAGGGGGAGGCATATCTCCGAACCCTCTATGGCAGGGGCTACTGATATGTGATGTGCCTTTTTTCTATGACGACCATTTTCGAATAGCGATCATAATGTGCAGCTTGATCAGAGCCAGCCGCCTCCAGTCCCCCCTTTTCCCGGTTATACCGGGAAGAAAGGGGCCAGGGGGATTGAGTGTTGGTGCCGGGTCGGGGAAGCAATCGCACCGATACTTCTGCTTGCTGGACGATGTGGCGATGGCTCGCCGGTGCGGGTGGCGGATATGTTGTGCGCAGGTGTCTGCGCGACTTGCTGGTACGTTGGTTACGCCGATACCCCTCGCCAGATTTTTCTGTTCACAAGGATGGAAGCAGGTGAATTCCAATAAGAAGGAATCCCCGAATCGAACTCACCGGAAGCGTTTCATGATTTTTGATCGGTAGCGGGGGTATGCCCGGTTGCGGTGGCGCTCCATGAGGAGTTCGTACCGGAGCTGTTTGTCATTGAGCCGGCGGGCCAGTTGTCTTTTCTCCTGGACGATATCACATGCCTGTAGCAGAGCTTTGATGGAATGGATTTCTTTTCGCAGCTGCATTTCTTCCGGGAGCATCCCGGCATTTTTCAGCACCTTGTATGCGCCGCGTATCTCCCGGGGCATCCGGGGATCCGAATGGAATAAGAGAGGTTTTCCCTTCATCGGCAGATTGTCGAGGTCTCCCCGGTCAATCGCTTCCTGGATTTTTTGCTCAACGATTCGCTCCAGAAGTAGCCTATTATCCGCCTTATGTTGTGGTCTCTGGTAAGAACTTGTCCTTAGCCGTTATCCTTCCGGAAAGCACTGAGTTCAAGAAATAACGCAATAGCCACATCAGGAAACTCAGGGTTTAATAAGTAAGTCCTCGATACTATTTTACAATGTGTTTGGCCCGAAAGTCAATTTGAAATGGTGAACTTTTGGAAGGAGAGGCGTATGGAGTTGCTGGAAATTCAGGGAGTGCAGATACCTGTTCTCGGCCTGGGCACCTGGGCGATGCGCGGCAGCGGCTGTACCCGGGCTATTCTCCAGGCACTTGATCTGGGGTATCGACACATCGATACGGCACAGATGTACGGGAATGAAAACGCCGTGGGCAATGGGCTGACGCAAACATCTGTTCCCAGAGAGGAGATCTTTCTCACCACAAAAATTTATCAGTCAAATTTACAATATGATAATGTTCTGACATCCGTGCGGCAGAGTTTGCAGGATCTGCAAACCGAATACGTCGATCTGCTGCTTATTCACTGGCCCAGCAGGAGTGTACCTATCCCGGAGACCATTGAAGCGATGAACGAGCTGCAGGATGCCGGAGCGGTGAAACATATCGGCGTCAGCAACTTTTCGGTATCACAGATGCGGGAGGCCATGGAAGCATCCGGGATGCCCATTATCACGAACCAGGTCCAGTATCACCCGTTCAAAGAGCAGCAGTCCGTGCTGGAATTCTGCAGCGAAAATAGCATCCTGCTGACTGCATACAGCCCGCTGGCAAAAGGCCGGGTGGTTCGCGATAATACGTTGGAGGACATCGGTGCCAGGTATGGTAAGTCCGCGGCCCAGGTTGCCCTCCGGTGGCTGATTCAGCAGAAAAATGTCTCTGCGATACCCAAGGCGGCGAATGAAGCGCATCTTCGGGAGAATCTGGATATTTTTGACTTTGAGCTCAGTCCCGAGGATATCCAGCAGATTCTCGATCTGCAGGGTGGGTTGATTGATCGGATGCGATCATTATTCCGGATTTGAGCAAGACCGGAATGCCTGAGGTTTTTTTCTCTGGCTGGCAAATAACCCGGCTCCGTGCTATACGTCAATCAGCATCCGCTCCGGGTCTTCGATTAATTCCTTCAACCGCACCAGGAACTGCACCGAATCTTTGCCATCGATGATCCGGTGATCGTAGGAGAGCGCCAGATACATCATGGGACGCACCGTTACTTCTCCGTGGACGGCCACCGGCCGTTCTTCGATGCGGTGCATCCCCAGGATAGCCGATTGCGGCGCATTCAGGATGGGGGTGGACAGCAGGGAGCCGAACACGCCGCCGTTGGTGATAGAGAAGGTGCCGCCGCGCATTTCATCGATGGTCAGTTTATTATCCCGCGCTTTGGAGGCGAGTTCGTTTATCTGTCGTTCCAGGTCTGCAAACGAGAGTTTGTCGGCATTGCGGATGATCGGCACCACCAAGCCGCGATCGGTGGACACGGCAATGCCCATATCCACGTATTGATGATAGACGATCTGATCGTCCTCCAGCCGGGCGTTTAAGATGGGAAAATCTTCCATGGCAATACAGCACGCCCGGGTGAAAAATGACATGAAGCCCAGGCGGACGTCGTGCTTTTTCTCAAACAATTCTTTGTATTTGTTCCGGGTGGTGATCACCCCGGTCATGTCCACGTCATTGAAAGTGGTGAGCATGGCCGTGTCATTTTTCGCGCTCACCAGCCGCTGGGCGATGGTCTTGCGCAGGGTGGACATGGGTTCTTTCTTCACCGACCGGTCTCCGGTGAATCCGGGGAGCGGTGCTTTTTTCTCGGCAGGTTGTTCGGCGGGTGCTTCTCTCTTTTCTTCCGGAGGCTGTTCTTTGCGTGCGGGCTCTGCTGTTTCCTTTTCCTGCGTGGCGCGCCGGGCATCCGCCTTGGTGATCTTGCCGCCCACCCCGGTTCCCCGGACCTCTTTGGCCTGGATCCCCGCTTCCTTCAAAATATTCGAAGCCACCGGTGAAATTTTCACTTCCCCGGCTGCTGCTTCTTCCTGTTCCGGAACCGGTTCTTCCTCTGTCTCCTCTTCCGGGCCAGTTTCAGGAGTTTCCGGGGCCTCGGCTTCGGTATCCACCACTGCCAGGACCGCTCCAACGGCAATGGTATCACCTTCCTCGGCCTTTGTCTCCAAAACGCCGGCTTCGTCGGCAGGGACTTCGAAGGAGGCTTTTTCCGACTCGATCTCACAAATGGGTTCGTCGCGCTCTACGTAGTCGCCGTCCTGCTTCAGCCATTCCGCAATCACGACTTCGCTGATTGCTTCTCCCACCTCGGGAACTTTAATCTCATGCTTCATCGGGATACTCTGTACCTTTTATGACACTTTCTCTTGGATGGTGCTGTTTTCAACGGCGGTGGAAGGTTCGTCATCCGGATTGAACGCCCG
>DATFLS010000629.1:0-2792 GCA_035267465.1 bacterium | reverse complement strand
CCCTCCGGTATCAGGCATTATCAGATCAGGAAAAGGCCCAGCTGGAAGAACAGGGAGAGCTGGCCAACCTGGAATCCAGGATTATTCGCCGGGGTTTAGACTTACAGGGTGGCATCCATCTCGTGCTGGAAGTCGATGTTCCTACTCTGGTTCAGAACATTGCTACCAACAAGAGTCAATTATTTAACGAAGTGTTTGAACGCACTGTCTCCCGCTTGCAGACGTCCGATCAATCTTTTCTTGATCTGTTTCTGGAAGAAGCCAATAATGCCAACTTACGACTGGTGCGGCATTTTCCGGATCGGGGGATTCAGAATGGGGAGGTTGTCTCTTCCCTGCAGGACGAGGCCAACGATGCGATCAACCGGGCGTTGGAAATTATCCGGAACCGGGTTGATCAGTTTGGTGTCAGCGAACCGACCATCCAGAAAGTGGGCAACCGGCGTATTATTGTCGAACTGGCTGGAATTCAGGATCCGGCACGCGCCCGGGATCTTATTCAGACCACCGCGCTCCTCGAATTTAAACTGCTGAAAGAGCCGGAACTCGTTCAGTCGGTTATCAACAGAATCGATCAGGTACTTGCACGCAGGCAGAGCGGTCTCGCCGACACACTGGCCGCCGCGGATACTGCCGGAGCGGTTCAACCGGTGGATACCGCCCGGGTGGAAGAGGGGCAGGTGGCTGAAGAAGAGGCGGTCACGGTGGATGAATTATTCGGAGAGCCTCAAGCCCGGGATACTGCCGGTGCAGAAGACAGTGTCATGATCGACCGGCAGGTATTCGAGGAGAAACCCTTTACCGCTCTGCTGCGGAATGTACAGAATCAAATCGGAGTGCCGGTACGAAATCGGAACGCGGTAGAACGTATCCTGAACATGACTGAAGTGCAAGATGTGATTCCTCCGGACGCTGAATTTCTCTGGAGCGCCAATACTGAAATTTTACCCTCCCGAACCGGGCAGCCTAGCGAATATTATTTACTCTACCTGGTCAACGAGGAAGCAGGTCTGCAGGGTGGTGTAATCACCGACGCCCGGGCCACCCTGGGCAGCACCGGGTCGCAGACTGCCGGTCAGTCGATTGTGAACCTGGAAATGAACAGCGCCGGCGCTCGCACCTGGTCGCGGCTCACGGGCGCCAACGTGGGTCGGCGGGTCGCTATTGTTCTGGATGATCGGATACATATGGCGCCGGTTATTCGCAACAAAATCCCCAGCGGGCGTACGCAAATTGAGGGGATGGCCAACATGGATGAGGCGAAAGATATCGCCATTGTCCTGCGGGCCGGTGCATTGCCTGCCCCGGTCGACATCATCGAAGAGCGCACCGTCGGACCGTCGCTGGGCGAAGACTCCATCCGGAAAGGGACCCGCGCCACCCTCATTGGTCTGGTCCTGGTTATCTTCTTCATGGTGTTCTACTACAAACTTTCCGGGCTGGTTGCTGATTTTGCCCTCCTGCTCAATCTGGTATTCGTCCTGGCTATTCTGGCTGCACTCCACGCCACGCTCACACTTCCCGGGATTGCCGGGTTAATATTAACCGTCGGTATGTCCGTGGATGCCAACGTGCTCATATTCGACCGAACCAAGGAAGAACTTCGCAAGGGAAAAACAGTGCGGGCCGCAATAGACAGCGGCTACGGCAATGCCCTGAGCGCCATTATCGATGCGAATGTCACCACCGTGCTGGCTGCGCTGGTGCTCATGCAATTCGGCACCGGGCCCATCAGGGGCTTCGCCGTTGTATTATTCTGGGGCATTATCTCCAGTATGTTCACAGCGATCTTCGTTACCAGAACGGTGTTTATGATGTTCACCCAACGGGCAACCCTGCAGAAATTAAGTATTTAACGCACAGGTAGGACCATCTATGGATTTATTCGCAAATGCTAACTATGATTTTCTCAGTAAGCGGAAATTTGCCGCAATTTTCTCCGCCATCCTGATATTAATCGGGCTGTTCTCCATCATATTTCATAATGGGCTGCGGCTGGGAATTGACTTCCAGGGAGGCACCCTTCTTCAGCTCCAGTTTGACAATCCGGTTCAAATCGGCGACATCAGATCGGCACTGGAAGGCCACGGATTTGCCAATGCGGAGATCCAGCGGTTCGGCGCCGAAGATGAAGTGATCATCCGGGTACAGCAAACGTCTGGCGGAGGGACCGAAACCTCCGATCAAATTCAAACGGCGCTTTCCGATGCCTTACAGGATAATCCGTTCCAGGTCCGCCGGACAGAAGAAGTGGGCCCGCAAATCGGAAGTGAATTACGAGGCAAGGCTGTGCTGGCCATTCTGTCCGCAATGCTCGGTATGGTGATCTACATTACCTTGCGGTTCGAACTGAAATTCGCCGTCGCCGCCATCATAGCAATTGTGCATGATGTGCTGGTTACTCTGGGCGTGTTTTCGGTTCTGAACCTCGAAATCAACCTGCCGATCATCGCCGCCTTCCTGACCATCGTGGGATACTCCCTGAATGACACGATCGTCATCTTTGACCGGGTCAGGGAAAACCTCAAATCCCTGCGCAGGGAAGCCTATAACAAACTCATTAATATGAGTATCAACCAAACCCTGAGCCGAACGATTGTGACCTCGGTTACAACATTTCTGGTGGTCTTCGTCTTATGGATGTGGGGAGGGGAGGTTATCCGGAATTTCGCCTTCGCCCTGGTCATCGGGGTTGTGACGGGCACCTATTCCACGATCTATATCGCCAGTCCGGTGGTCGTCGAATGGGAAAGCCGGTCAAAATCAACCGGGAGACTGCAGCGGAAGCGCTA
>DATFLS010000628.1:0-3433 GCA_035267465.1 bacterium | reverse complement strand
CAGCAGGAGTCTCCGGGAGAAGCTATCAACCATGCCCTGGCAGCCTCGGATTATAACCGGGCAGCGGACTTGTTGGAACGCGCAACAGACAGTATTGTGAAACACGGCCGGATAGCCACCTTTTTACAATGGGCCAACAGCCTGCCGGAGGAGAAATTATCTGAACGTCCCAGATTATGCGTATTTCATGCGATCACGATGCTCTATGGTGGCTATCCATTGAAAGAAGTGGAGGAGCGGGTGAACGCCATAGTAAGCGCGGAAGATGCGGAGAAGATATCGGGAGAGCTGGCGGCATTCCGGGCATTGGTCACTACGCTGCAGGGGAGGGGTGAGGAGAGTGTCCCGTTTGCAGAAAAGGCGCTGCAGCTGCTGCCGGAAGATAATCTGTTCCTTCGAAGTCTCATTGCCGGTATCCGGGGGCTTGCCTATCTGTACAGTGGTAATTTGCCCACTGCCACAAGAGCTTTGCAGGAAGCTGCTGAACTCAGCCGGAAGGCGGGTAATATCATGAATGCGGTATTGGCATTGTGTCATCTGGCCGAATTATCCATCCTGTCCGGGGATTTGTCTCAGGCAAAAGTACTCTATGAAGAGGCTCTGGAGGTGAGTACTGATAGGCAGGGCCATTACCTGCCGGTGGCCGGTATTGCTCTGGCGGGACTCGGGAATGTCTCTCTGGAATGGCATGAAATGGAAACCGCGGAGCAACATCTCACCAGGGGGATTGAACTCACCAACCAGTGGGCCTGGATAGGGACGCTCCGGGATTACCTCGCCCTGGCGAAATTGAAGCAGGTTCAAGGTGATCTGGAGGAGGCGGATACAATTCTTCAAAAGGCCAGGCAGGTAGCCATTGATTTTGATGCCACTGAAATGGATGACCGACTGGTGGATATCTCAGAAATCCGACTCCGGATCGTCCAGAATCGACTCGATGAAGCACAGCAATGGTTTACCGCACAGAACCGGACCTCTGAACCGGAAAAGTGTTCACAAAGCGCCGGAGGCGTCACTAATCTCTGGAAACAGTATCTCCTGCAGATTCAGCAGATGGTGCGGGCCCGATTGTTTATCCGCCGGCAGCAGCCTGAAGAAGCCGTAGAACTGCTTCAACCGGTGATTGAATCCATCGATCCGGAACAGCAGGCCTGGTTCCTCATTGAAATGCACACCATCACTGCTCTAGCGTATCAGGCTGCCGGCCAGATCGCAGCCGCTCTGGAATCGCTGGGAAAAGCCCTTGCACTGGCAGAGCCCGGTGGTTTTGTAACCCTGTTTGTGAGTGAAGGGGAACCGATGGCTGAGATGTTAGAGGAAGCATATGAACGAAAAGAACTTTTGAGCCGGTATAAGTACTCGCGATCCTATGTAAAAAAATTACTGCTCGCATTTGAGACTGTGCATCGAGTAGAAAGAGCGCAAGGCAAGCTACTAGAACCACTCTCTGACCGGGAACTGGAAGTCCTCCATCTTCTGGCTACTGGCCTGACGAATAGTGAAATCGCTGATAAATTATATATTTCACTAAACACCGTCCGGACCCATACCAAAAATATCTACGCTAAGCTCAATGTCCACAGTCGCACCAAAGCCGCCGCCCGCGGAAAGGAACTGGGGCTGATTTAAACGGGATAGAACACAGATTGAACGGATCAAGAAGGATTCATTAATTCAGAATATTCACAACAAGATCTGTGTAAATCCCCTGATACAGACAACACGATGAACTCACATTCGCCACGGCGAATCAAGAGTCTCTAATCCCCGGTATACCCGGGCAGGCGGGGCAGGCTGTTTCATCCGTTCAATCCATGTTCTATAGTACACGTGTAATATCCTCCGATGCTTATAAAATCCGGCAATAGTTCCATAGTGGGATCATTATAGATGGCAAGGTGTGTTAAAACGCGGGCGTAACTGACCGTTTCTATCTCTTGACATAGACAATAATGTACGGTATGATATGACTGAATGGTCAGTCATAAAGGTTTAAGGCAAATGCCAAAAATAGTCGACAAAAAAGAAAAAAGAGCCGAAATCCTGGAAGCCGCCATCCGGGTATTCGCCAAGAACGGACTTAAAAATACCACCATAGCAGACATCGCCGAGGCAGTGGATATCGGCAAAGGTACTATGTACCAGTATTTTGAGAGTAAGGATCAGCTATTTGCTGCTACCTTTCTCTATTTCATGGATCAAGTGGAAGCAGCCATCGGCAAGCGTATTTTCCGCATTCAGGATCCGCTGGAAAAACTCTATGCCTATTTTTCCGCCTGGGGCGAAATATTGGAAACCGAGTATCTGGATTACATAGAAATCGTGCTTGATTTCTGGGCGGAGGGGATACGAAACAAGCAGTTACCCGCAGAATTTGATGTGAAGAAAATGTACGCCGATTACCGTGACATGCTTGACAGTCTGCTGCAGAAATGTATCGAAAAAGGAGAAATCCGGCCCACAGATACCACCATTATCGCTTCTACTCTGCTCGGCTGTATGGATGGGTTGGTTATCCAGTGGGTCCTGGAACCTGATATCTTCAATTTAAAGGAGGCCTTTGAACTTACAGTCGATTCCGTGCTCCAGGGATTGAAGACATAGAATAGGATATTTTTTTTAAATTATAGATGACTGAACGTTCAGTCAAATAAAGGGTCGATGATATAGGGAGATTGTGTTATGGAAACATAACTTCTTCCTCTATTGATTCTCTGGGCTGCAGCGTTGTATGGACAAAGCCTGACCGGTGACGAGATCCTCCGGAAAGGATGTGGCTTTCTTCTGTTTCTCTTGCTGCCCGGGAACCGGCTATTCAGAACTCCAGGGTAACGGCGGCCTCTTCCGGACCCGGATATACTTTGAAGAAAAAGGATACTGAGGCCACAGATTGTCACAGATGAACACAGATTCATAAGAAAGAAGTATTCTGCAATAATCAGCGGTTATCTGTTCAATCTGCGTCATCTGCGTGCATTTATCGAGAAGGAGTGGAAATCATGAGAGACAAAATACTGAAGCAACTGGCGCACTGGCATGCCGCCCATCCGTGGCGGCTGTTGGGGGTTGTCGTAGTTTTAACGATCATGTTCGGATTTTTCGCCGGTCAATTACAACTGACGCTCCGATGGTCTGATTTGCTCCCTGCGGAGGATCCCAGAACAATTCAGTTCAACAAAATTCTGGAAGAATTCACTTCAGCCACCAGCCTGGTGGTGGTTGTCCAGGGAGAGGAGCAGCAAATAAAAGCATTCGCCGACCGGCTGAAACCCCGGATATTGCAGGCAACTATTCCAACTAAGGACGAGTCGGCACCCCAAAATAACGAAAAGCTGTTTACCCGGGTCGATTATAAAGCTGACCTGGATTTTTTAAGAAATCATGGACTGATGCTGATCAAGGAAGCCGACCTGAGTAATATGAAAGATGCATT
>DATFLS010000627.1:0-2236 GCA_035267465.1 bacterium | reverse complement strand
TTCCCATTGCACACTCAGACTTTCCTGGATGTGGGGTGGGCGGGTCTCCAGGTCTTGGTCTCTTGCCCGGACGCCCTCCACATTACCGAACTGCAAATCGGTGGGATACGGCCGGCGAATATGCATCCGGGTGCCGCCGGGCTGTTCGCCGTCGGAATCGCCGAACTCATACTTTACCTGGAATTGCATCTTTTTAGGTTGGCGTCCGGTATTGCGAAGAGTGGTATGGAAGACTGCCATATTATAATCCAGGCAGACGAAACTCTCGGTCACTTCCTGAATATCACCGTGATCCAGGTTGGAAATCACCTTGCCTTCCTCCGGCACCAACCGCTGTGTCCAGGTGTTATCCTCCGTTTGATTGCCCTCTATAGAGAGAGTCCGGTCTATTCTGCCCATCCGTAACAAAGGCAAGGTGGCGCCGATTAGTTCTTCCGGAGGGACCCGCGGAATCTTCACATCGGCGGTTCGGGCGTCGCTCAGCCGTCGTCCGGCCCAGAAAAAGGTCCGGTTCTCTGTTTCGTCTTCCGGACAGTATCCGGTGTGATAGCCGGTCGGCCCCAGCATGGTCACGATTTCGCCGTTCCCGATGATGGGTGAATTATACTCGCCATCCGCACTGCGGACTGTCAGCAATTCCTGCTGTGCGCTCTTGATTGTTCCTGAATGCAAATCGGGTGGGCTATGCGTTAACAATAGAGAGAGCATCACCACGAACTTCCAGAGAATGATCCCTGTGATTCTCTTCATACTATTCTCCTTGAGATTCATAAGCACATTTCCAGTCAATTCTATGATTGTGGTCACCTGACTAGTTCTGATTATACAGGTCTGACCTGATTCTGCGCCTGTTCCGCGCTCCGGAGATGCTCATGCATGGTTTTGAGATCGAATTCTTTCAAGATATCGGCGACCTTCACATCCGGCGGCCGGCTTTCAATGATGGACCATTCCTCCTCGTGAAAATTCGTGATGTTTACTTTGCGGCCGTATTTTGCTTCGATTTCCGGGAAGCGTTTCACATACGGCCAGGTATGGAGAAACGCCGTTTCCAGGTTCACCGGAGCGCAGATATGATGCGGGTTCCAGCGGCCGGTACCGGCAATTTGCTGGCCGGCAACATTGCAGATTTTACTTGTATCTTTATTCGTGCTGGATACCATACAATACCCTTGTTTCCATGCCCGGATGTTCACCATATCTCCTCCGGCGAATGCAGACGGCCAGAACACGATCTCGGCACCGTGTGCTTCCAGACTGTTCCACCCATCATCCCATTGAATGTCAAAGCAGATCTGTATTCCAATGGTACCGAAATCGGTTTGAAAGACCGGCGGATCCAGCCGGCCAGGCATAACGCCTTTCGCTATTTCCGATTCGGTGGGATGAATTTTACGATATTCGCCTAGTATTCCACCGGTACGGTCGATCACCACAGCCGCGTTGTATATGTTTCCGTCTTCTTTCGTATAAGTAGGACAGATAACGTAGCACTGATGCTTTCTGGCAAACCCGGCGAACTTCCCGGTAATGGGACCAGGTGGTCTTTCAGCCAGGTCCGAGACAGATAACCTTGAGTCTATATTGGCGTTGGGAAATAGTTCGGGCAAACAGACGATATCCGGTTGGTACTGCACCACCTTCTGCATTTCCTCGAGCATCCGATCAACCATCTGCGCGGACGTTTCAGTATGAATCTCATGCTGGGAGAGTGTGGCGATCCAGACTTCCCCGGGAAGACGCTGTTGTGCCATTCCTTCGGATGTATCTTCTGCAAATACATTCCTGGAAGGCCTTCCGGAAAGAGCCAGCACTCCACTCCCTATAAATACATGCCGAAGAAACTGCCTGCGGGTTTTATTTGTAAACGTCATTGTTCCTCCTCATGTTAGTCATCATTCTTTCAAATCTGCGTGGGCTGATCATCATTCCACCTTGAGATGGGATGAACGTTGCTCTCAGTTCAGGATTACCAACGGCTAGAGAACTGAGCGCTATTTTCAGAAACGAGTGAATGCGTGGAATATTAGATAATCCTGAAAGAAGTTTCAACTGGAAAATAACTTTGAAAAATCAACTGGTACTCATTAAATCTGGGGTGTTTTTTGCCAATAGTAAATGGAGTGTCAGAATAGTATTTTTAAAGTATCTCTTTGAAATAAAATTCCTGTCACATGAGGGAGATATTTTGAGTGTGTTCTAACCTGGAATCGAGGATGAAAACACCGTTCGAATA
>DATFLS010000626.1:0-2327 GCA_035267465.1 bacterium | reverse complement strand
GTAAATCCCGTCAAATAAAAAAGGAGTGAGATATGTTACAAATTAAAGTGGTGGGCAGCGGATGCCCGAATTGTCAGAAACTGGAAGCGCTATGCAGAGAGGTCATCGCAGAAAATGACCTGGATGCACAGATTAACAAAGTGACCGATGTCAATCAATTTGCCGAACTGGGGGTGTTCATGACTCCGGGGCTTATCGTCAACGATGAGGTCGTGAGCAGCGGGAAGATTCCGACCAGGTCCACACTTAAACATTGGTTGAAGGACAGAGGCTAGTCGGAAGCTCCGGGGGAAAATGATAGAGAATTACTGTTAAAAATCAAACAACCCAATGAACCGACATATACTGCACAGTCGCGCTCTATGTTTCGCATACAGGTTAACGGGAGGAGTACTCATACAATGGAAAAGGTGACTAAAAAATTATCCTTTCTTGACAGATACCTGACCCTCTGGATTTTTACCGCCATGTTTATCGGCGTGTTTTCGGGGTATCTGTTTCCCGGTGTCTCGACATTCTGGGACAGTTTCAGCGTCGGTACCACCAATATCCCTATCGCCGTGGGGCTGATTCTGATGATGTATCCCCCGCTTGCCAAGGTGAAATATGAGGAGCTGGGTGAGGTCTTCCGGAACGGAAAAATTCTGGGGCTGTCTCTGGTGCAAAACTGGATCATCGGCCCGCTGCTCATGTTCGCTCTGGCGGTGCTCTTCCTGCGTGATTACCCTCATTACATGGCCGGACTAATTCTCATCGGGCTGGCCCGGTGCATCGCCATGGTGATCGTCTGGAACGAACTGGCCGAGGGGGATATGGAATACGCTGCCGGGCTGGTGGCGTTCAACTCGGTTTTCCAGGTGATCTTCTTTTCGGTGTATGCGTATGTATTCCTGACCGTACTTCCTGGCTGGCTGGGCCTCCAAACGTTTGCCGTGGACATTACCATGGGGGAAATCGCCCATAGCGTTTTAATCTACCTGGGGCTCCCATTTTTCGGCGGCATATTGACCCGTTTTCTCGGCCTGCGGTTCAAAACCCGGGAATGGTATGAGGACAAATTCATCCCCCGGATCAGTCCGCTCACCCTGATCGCCCTGCTCTTCACCATCGTGGTGATGTTCTCGCTGAAGGGGGAATTTATTGTTGCAATTCCACTGGACGTTGCCCGGATTGCCGTCCCGCTGATCTTCTATTTTGTGATAATGTTTTTCGTTTCATTTTACCTGGGAAAAAAGATTGGCGCCGATTACTCCAAAACCACGACTCTCTCATTTACTGCCGCCAGCAACAATTTCGAATTGGCAATAGCCGTTTCCGTTGCGGTCTTCGGAATTAACTCCGGTGAAGCCTTTGCCGCCGTAATCGGACCGTTGGTTGAGGTGCCGGTGCTGATCGGTCTGGTCAACGTCGCCCTGTGGTTTCAGAGAAAATATTTTGGCGAACCGGAACCTGCTCAGGTAGAGGGCGCCGATATCTGTCCATGGCGACCGGAAACGCCGGACGATATTGCACCAGAGATGCCAAAAGAATAACATCAATACAAACAGGAGCCAAACGAATGCACGTGAAAATTCTCGGCCCGGGCTGTCCCCGCTGTGAGCGGCTGGAGCGGAAAATCCGTAATCTGGCAGCAGCACATCAGCTCGCCCTGGACATTGAAAAAGTCACCGATCACGAGGCAATGGCCTCCTACGGGATTATGATGACCCCGGGGCCGGTCATTGACGGGGAGGTGAAAAGCTCGGGATCCGTCCCCAAAGAGAAACAATTGGTAGAGTGGCTGAAAGGAGAAAAACAGGGATAATCAAAAGCCTCATGGTGCTGCTGTACATCCTCTTCATCTGAAGTGTGCTACTTCTCCCCTGTTTCCGGGAATAAAAAGCGAAGTTACAGGCAACTCAACAGGCCACCGGAAAAACGCGAATCGCCTGTAGCGAACTCGGATCGGTCAACTGTAGTCCCTGCAAAAAAATGCAGCCGGTGATGGCATTCATCGAAGAAAAGTACGGGGAGCAGGTCCGGGTGGTTTTCTATGATGTCTGGGCGCAGGAGGAAAGAGTCTATGCCCGGAAATATGGCATCCGGGTGATTCCCACGCAGGTGTTTCCGGATGCTGCCGGCAACGAGTTCATGCGGCATGAGGGCTTTTTCCCGGAGGCCTTCCTGGTATTTTGACTTGAGTTCGATAGCGGCGCCTTCAATGTTCTCCGCTCCTGGTGACTGGAACGGCATATTTTTTACATCCGTAAGCGGAGAGCAGATTATTCCGATGGGCGCGTATTGGATTGAGGTCATTCATCGCATTCCCGTTATTTCATCCCGGAATG
>DATFLS010000625.1:0-2678 GCA_035267465.1 bacterium | reverse complement strand
GGATAGCGGAAAAACGAGGAGATCCTTTCCCGGTAGGCCGGGATCCCACACACCGGGACTCCGCTCAGGATGACATCTTTTCTACTTGATTTCTTGTTTTCACACGGCCTCAGTGGTGGGTTCCGCCATTCCTTTTTTCTTCGTTGCGAGAATGTGAAGGTTTCCAGGAATAAATATGTCAGAACCCGATACTGTGGCAGAGGAGATAACATCGATAGGTCCGGGTCTGTTGCATTGGACGCTCCACGACAACCGGATTAACCACCGCAGCGACAGCTATGCCGTGGAAGGAGCAGACGGCCTGGTGGTAATTGACCCGCTTCCGGTCAAGGAAGAGCTCACGTCCACCTTTGAGGATGCTGTTGCCATCTGCCTGACCGGCCGGTTCCATCAGCGATCTGCCTGGCGGTATCAACAGCAGTTCGAGATACCTGTGTACGCCCCGCGAAAAGGACAAGGGTACGAAGGTCAGCCTGATCATCTGTATGACGCAAATGACACCTTACCGGGTGAATTACAGGTTCTCCATGCACCGGGACCCACCGATGCGCATTACGTCTTTCTCTGGGAAAGTGAAGCGGTGAGCGCCCTCTTTTGTGCCGATCTACTGGAAAGGTCGACCGAAGAGGACGTTTTCAAATTCGTTCCTGCCCAATATCAGGACGAGCCGGAGAAGACCAGAGAGAGCGTGCGTCAACTGTTGAATTATGAGATTGATATGCTCTGTCCCAATCATGGCGCGTATGTCAGAGGCGATGTCCATGCAGCACTGCGGGAGGCTCTGGAGAAAGATAACGAATTATAATCTCCTACTGCACCTGGTGAGATGTCCGTGTCTTTCATTGCACCGGGGTTCTCTGATTTTCAGATGAACCGCATTCCCGGTTGGGTATCAAGTATCATAGACAGCCTGGGCCGCCAGAAGGTGGATATTCCGAGTGAAAAAGATACACATTCGATCAATTATTCGGATAAATCCCGAGTTCAATTCGATATTGGGAGAGCGATTGAACAAGGTAACATTTCTTTCTGTTGTTCTTGTCATATTGGGGATGCTGTTCGGCTGCGAACCGCTGGTAACGAAATTCCCGGACGAGCAACCGGCGAACCGGTATGAATCTATCGTAAAATCCGACGTGCCGTCGGATGTCGGTTCAATCATGGTGATGGCCTGGAACATCCGGTTTGGTGCTGCTCAAATCCCATGGTTCGGTGATTCGTGTGGTGACCGGGTGATCCTGACCCGACAGGAGGTGCTGAACAACCTGCAGGCAATTGCCGACAAAATTAACCAGATCCAGCCGGATATCCTCCTGATGCAGGAAGTGGATGTAGAGTCCAAACGTTCGGCATATGTTGATCAGGTTCAGTGGTTGCTGGATAACACCTATCTGAATTACGGCGCCTTCGCGTCCATGTGGGAGGCGCAATATGTTCCCAGCGATGGATTGGGACGCCTCAACACAGGAAATGCCGTCCTCTCCCGATGGAACATTTCGGAAACCACCAGAATTCCCCTCGCATTGCGCGGCGATCAGGATGCTCTCACCCGGTACTTTTATCTGCGCAGAAATATTCTCAAGGTGAAAACGGACGTGCCGAATACGAACGGCTTGTATGTGTTAGACGTACACACTGCTGCCTTCTCCACCGATGATACCAAAAAGAAGCATCTCGAGACGTTCAAGCGGGAGATCGACAGGGTGGCGGACGCCGGAATGCCGTTCGTCGCGGGGGGCGATTTGAACGGCCTGCCGCCGGGTTCGGATTCGACCAATTACTGCGACGAGTCCCGCTGTCTTGACGATCCGCCGGATTTCTGTCCGGATGGTGCAGACTACAGCCCCGAAGTCGACTGGTTAGTCCCCTTATATACAAGTTACGCATTCGCAGTACCGCTCGATGAATATGCTTTAAATAATCCGCTGTACTTCACCCAGGCACACGGAACCGCTCCCAATAAAAAACTCGATTATCTGCTGACCCGGTCCGAGGGTTGGGTATCAGGTTCGTCTGTGACGCACCAGGATGCCATACCGCTTTCGGATCACGTTCCGGTCACCGCCCGATTGATTGTATCGCCATGAGAGCGTACTTCCGACATATGAGATTGATCTACAGGGCAGTGTGCATCAGCCTCTGTCTCCAGTTACCTGTGGTTCCTCTCTTTGCAGGAGAAACGGACCCCGCGAAACCAATCCTCTGGGATGAACCGCCGGCTGTTACGCTGCCGGAGAGCGCGTTCCAGGTCGGAATGTTTCAGCCGCTCCGATACGGACTTTCTGACAAAATCGAACTCAGCAGTCATCCCATCCTGGATTTTGTAATACCGAACCTTTCGGTGAAAATATCGCATGGTGAGAATGCAGGCAGACTGTTTGCAGCCCGCTACACCCTGGTATATCCGACTCCGCTGCTTCGGTTGATTCAGAAGAAAGGTATCGGGGGCATCATTGCGGAAGATCCGACCATACCGGATATGCCGCACATGGTCTCACTCCGCAGTGAACTGCTTATGTCGATCACCTTGGCTGAACCGCATTATATCACCTGGAAGGCAGGAGTGGTAGTCGCAGCCCATTCCGGTACGCTGGACTCGCGCACAACGATTGATCTGCCGGTAGTCTATCCCCGGTTGGCTCCCTATTACAATCGGTTCGGTCTCAACGGAGGAGTGG
>DATFLS010000624.1:0-4703 GCA_035267465.1 bacterium | reverse complement strand
ACCCGGAGGCATTTACGGACAACTGAACACAGACCGTCCCATTCGCCGGTTGACTTCGTTGGGCTAATTACAGGTGTCAAGAGTATATCATGGGAACCTATCTGATTCTTATCGCTGTCTTTTTCGGTATAGTAAGCATTGCCTTTCTGATTCTCGGCTGGGTGACGCTGAAGAAAAAACAAATCTTTGGAAGCACCATCAGTTTATCGCTGGGGATACTTTTCTTGCTCATGGCCGGATTTTCGGCCGTTCTCACGGTATCTGTGCAGGGTTACCGGGCATTGACCAGGGAAAAACTGATTGCGGTGGTGGAGACCAGGCCCACCGGGAGAGAAACCTTTGAAGCCACCTTTTATTTCCCGGACAAAACCACTTCCCGGTTCGTGCTGGCCGGAGATGAGCTCTATGTGGATGCCCATATACTCAAATGGAAGCCCATGACAAATATTCTGGGCATCCACACCTTATACGAGCTGGACAGAGTCGCCGGCCGCTATGCCAGTTTACAGGATGAGCAGACCAAAATGCGGACGGTTTACTCATTAGCCAGGACGAAACCCTTGAACCTGTTCGATTTACGCCGGCGATATCCCGTCCTCGAACCGCTGGTGGATGCTGAGTACGGATCCGCCACCTTCATTATGGCCCGCAACCGGGAGCAATTCGAACTGCGGGTTTCCACCACGGGTTTGCTCCTCCGGAAGGTAGAACTCTGACACCAGGCACTGACATTTCGGTGTTCTTACGTATTTTGAATGACACTGGATAACGTAATCTGACTGAATATGTCCACCCAGATTCAATCACAGGGTTTCCATGTGATACGCCGGACAATCAAGAGTCACTGGATCTTGCTTTTTATGCTCTGCTATGTTGTCTTGTTTGCTGCGGAGCTGGTTATATCCGTATTAACTGAGAGTGCCGACGCCATGATCGCCTTCGTCAGGCATATGCTCATACTTGCGGCTGGTATTTTCGGATTGATCAGTTCCTTATTGTTGGGGGCGCGGAAGGTCCCCAGAGGGAAGATCTGGGGCAATTCACCTGCCGGCTGTGCCTTCATTGGCCTTGGTTTGACCGCCTTCGGATTATTAAACGTGTTACAAACCGGGATTCCCTTCGGAATATATTTTATTTTACTGATTCTCTCGCTACTTTTTCTGGTGGGACTAGCCATTGAATATCGAACGCGGGAACAGAGCGTCCTGTTCTAGCACCATAATATAACATATGAGCCTGCCCCGATGTTTCCGGGAGACGTCGGGCAGGCGCACTGTTGATGTCGATAAATAGTACTTGACCCAGGAGAATGTGCCTTCCGGAGAATGTGTTTGCCAGGGAAGGCACAGATAGCTGCCAGCGGAAGGAGTTTCAGTGTGAGAAAGTATTTACGTTTCGGATCGTTGCTCGGGATGGTCATGTTCATTATGGGCTGCTCTTCCAGATTTGCTATACCGGAAAAGCCCATTCATATGACTGTCTCCACCCTTTGCAATCAGTCATACAAGCTGGTTGGGCTCATTGCAGAGGGTCACTACGAGCGCCTGTATCAGGAGGCGTTCTCAGATTCACTGCAGCAGGCGGTGCCCTTCCGGGAGTTTCAGAGTAGATTAGAGTCTTTTACCGAAGATTACGGGCCTTTAAAACTCCGGTTTTCCGGCATGCAGAGTTGCCAACAAATCGAGTCTACCCGCTACATGGTGAGTTTCGCTTTGCAGTATAAGAGCCGGACCATCTTTACGGAATTTCTGTTTGAGGAAACCGGCTCGGGTGAGGATCCGGAAGTCCTGCTGGCGGGGTATCGATTCGTTGATGAGTGATTAGAGTCGTCCGTTTCGTTCAACTGGTATTACTCCGGGAGAGGAACTATGCAACGTCGAACCTGTATAAAACGCCTGCTTGCAGTGCCGGCAGTTCTTGCCACTCCTGTTGTCTCGTATGCCCGGCAAACCGGGCAGGCTTCTGCCTCCCCGCTTCGTATCGATGGTGTGGAATTGTGGCGCCTGGAAGGGACCCGCGAGGAGGTGCGGGGACCGACCGGACAACATCAGGTGCAGCCGCTCCATATCTATCCGGAGTATCGGCCGGAGCCTTTCCAGCCCGCTCCTCCCAGGACGACGGAAGGCCGAACCAGTGCGATTTACCTGAAGATACGCACGAACCAGGGGCTCGACGGCCTGTACGGTCCGGTTGACAGCGAGGCAGTCGTGGTGGTGGAACGCCAGTTAAAGTCGTTCCTCATTGGCAAAGATCCCCTGGCCGGAGAAGTCCTGTGGGAACAACTGTTTCGCCGCAACCGCCATTCCAGGGCCGGACATTATATGATGGGATTGAGCGCCGTTGATAATGCACTCTGGGATCTCCGGGGCCGGTACTATGAAGCACCGGTGTACCGGTTACTGGGCGGCCCGTCCAGAGATCCGGTGGAAGTCTATGGCAGTGCATTGGGATTTTCGGTTGATCCGGCGCTGGCCGCCGAAAAAGCCCGGGAACTGCAGGCCGACGGATTTCAATACCAGAAATGGTTTCTGGCATACGGACCGGCAGACGGCCCGGAGGGAATGCAAAAAAATGTCGCCCTGGTGGAAGCTCTCCGGGAAGCCGTGGGGTATGATGTCGAACTGATGTTCGATGCATTCATGGGGTGGGATCTGACGTACGCTATGCGCTGGGCGGAACAGGTTGAACAGTTTCATCCCAGATGGATTGAAGAAGCGATCCATCCGTCCAAGCTGGACAGCTTCGTCCAGTTGAGTCACAGTACCACGATTCCGATCGCCACCGGCGAGCACTTTTATAATCGCTGGGAAGTAAATGAATTTCTCGAGGCCGGGGCTATTCAAGTGGTGCAGGCGGATCCGGAATGGTGTGGCGGTGTCAGCGAGCTGGTGAAAATCTGTGCCCTGGCATCAGCTTATGACGTTCATGTGGTGCCGCACGGGCACAGTCTCCACGCAGCGCTGCATACTGTTGCCAGTCAATCCCCGATGACCTGCCCCCTGGTGGAATTTCTGATCAATAAAATGCAGGGGTATTATCATTTTGAGAACTATCAGATCCAATTGGAGAACGGGAACATATCGCTGCCCGACCGGCCGGGGTTCGGCATCCAACTGGATGAATCTCGCATAGAGAACCGGGTGCAGTTGCACTGGAGTTAATTCCAAGGCCGTCGGCCACTTGTGAATCTGGTCAGATACCGGCCCCCAAGGGAGAGAAGAAGGGCTTGTTCCGTGTTCCGTTGTCCCTTTCCCGCCTCCATTCCAAACCGAATCCGCTCAGGGCAATATCCTGCCATTAGATGATTGTCCAATTACCGGAGATTTTCTTACCTTTATCAACTGAAACGCAGATGAATAATCTCTGGAGAACATGAGCCGTTTGAGGCGCGGAATCCAGTGATGCTTACAACGATCGGAGAACGAGCAGCAGTTTATTACGGAAAGGAACTTTAATCAACGGGAGGAACTGTATGAAAAAATTGGGCATGTTAACCGGCGGGGGCGACTGCGGTGGCTTGAATGCCGTCATCAAGGGAGCCGCCTCGATGGCGAATGCCAACGGACTGGAATTATATGCCATTCCCAACGGATATGCGGGGCTCTATAACCTGGTGGATTTTGATTCGTTGGTACAGTTTGATGCCGCCCGGATGGATGGTTTCCGGGGGAATCTTGCCGGATCCGAAACCGGGAATTCCCGGGTGAAGGTTAAAAAAATTGAGAATCCCGAGAAGTATGAGCGGATCAAGGAAGGGTTGAAGAAGCACGGGCTGGATGGTTTGGTAATCAGTGGCGGCGACGACACCGGGAGTGTCATGGTGGATCTGTCGAATAAGGGCATACAGTGTGTGCACGCACCGAAAACCATGGATTTGGACCTTCAGACCTATTCAGTCGGCGGCGACTCCACCATTAACCGGATTGCCAGATTCGTGCAGGATCTCAAAACCACCGGCCGCACCCATAACCGGGTAATTGTCACAGAAGTCTTTGGCCGGTACGCCGGTCACACCGCATTTCGCGGCGGCGTGGCGGCAGAAGCCGACTGCATCCTGATTCCGGAGATCCCGGTGGAGTGGGACATTGTGTACGATCACCTGAAAGCAACGCTCACCAGACGGATCAGAGAAACTGACATCCACGCGGGAACTTATACCATCGTCGTCGCCGAGGGGCTGCAGAATGCTGACGGTACGGAGCTGGTGGACGAATCCGCAGGCACCGACGCCTTCGGGCATAAGAAGCTGGCCGGAGCCGGCAAGTTCGCCCGGCAACAGTTCGAAAAGCGGATGGAAGAAGACGATGATATCAAGCAGTTCATGAAAGAGGTGGGCCTGTTCGTGGATGGCGTGTATGAAGCGCTGGAAATTCGCCATATCGTTCCGGAACACCTGGTACGCTGCGGAGATTCCTCGGCCTACGATACCAATTTCGGGTTCGAGGCCGGCGCCGCTGCCGTATTGCTGCTGATGGACGGAATGAGCGGGGTGACCGTCAGCGAAGTGAACGGTGGTACCATCAACTATATCCCGGCGGAAAAAGCCATCCAGCAGCGGCACGTCGATCTGGAAGAGGTTGCCCTCTACGAAACGATGGGCGTCACCTTCGGCCGGAAGCCGGCGAGATATAAACCCACCTTCCAGGAATTCAAGGGGACGGTCGGCCGGATTTACTGAGGATATCCGTTCCACATCGTATAGG
>DATFLS010000623.1:0-3831 GCA_035267465.1 bacterium | reverse complement strand
CGATTCAACCAATCGTAACAGTCTTTATCAGGCGCTATTTCCTCTCCCTCGTCACTATGGAAGAACCAGTCGCCTTTGTTCGGAATAAAATTTTCGAGATAATTTATCCGCGAATTCACCTGTCCAAATCCCAGCTCCACTGCCTGCTGATAGTCTTCATAGGCCATATTATACACCAGCTTATCCTGAAAATCCGGACTCCCGCCAGAGCATTGTGCAGCCAGTTCCTCATAGACCCGGCCCCTGGCGGCATACCCCATGCCATTCTCATTGCCCGTCTTAATGCAACGATTGCCCCAGTCCATGGCTGTCTGAAATTGGTTCAATTCAACATACAGTCGGGAGATGTCCGCAATGATATCTTTGCGGTTGGGATCGATGTCCAGAATTCCCTGGTATGCCTTTATCGCGTTCTCGTACTGCTCCAGATTCTCATAGGATTGAGCAAGGAGAGACCACCCACGGATGTTGTTCGGATCGAGTGAAGTGACTTTCTGAAATATCTTCACCGCCTCCTGATATCTGGCGCGATCAAATAACGCTTCTCCGTATTCAACCCCATAAGCAGAATTATCCGGATTGTTTTGCCAGCGATCCCGCAGTGCTTCAATCGGATCTCGGCCGGCGTTTTTCATGGCGGTAATCAGACTGCTCTGGGCGGCAGAATTATTGGGTTCAAGTTCAAGCACCTTATTCAGAACCTGAATCTGTTTATCATACTGATTTGTGCTAAAATAGAGATCCGCCAGATCCATCAAGTAGCTGACATTGGTTGAGTCAAACTCCACCAATCGCTCCTGCACTTCAATTTGCGGTTCAGTTTGGTTGGTCACCTTATACATGTACGCCAGATTCTGGAGAATGTAGACATTCTCAGATAGATATTCCCGGCCATCCTTATACACAGCAATCGCCGAGTCCTGATTTCCGACTTCGCGATAGGCATTGCCCAGATACAAGTAGAGATTTTCAGCCATAGCCGGTCCACATCCCAGGTCCCGAACCTGCTCGTAATTTTCTATAGCCCGTGCCCAGTTCTTCTGCTTATAATATTCGTATCCATTACTGAGCAGGAATTCACACTTCGCTCTGTTCGCTTTCAGGATCGAGTCTTGCCGCGCCTGAGCAAGACTGTCTTCGTACGCTTCCCGTTCTTCTGGCGTCATACTTGGTGGTTGACAGTTGAAACTGAGAAGTGCTGTCAAGCCAAACAACCCAACAAGTATGAACCCGGCGTATCGTTTAATTGGACCTTTCATCCATCCGTTCTCCTTTACTTATGATATAGATTTTCTGATCTAGATTTTTCGAAATTTACCTGTTCTTGTTAAAACCAGATTTCACTCACAGTAAATCCTAACTGAATACCTGTAATTGTTTCAGTAGGATTCGTTGAATCCGCCGACATTCGATGATCATAAAAGAACGAAACATCCAACCGATTCGTTCCCGGTCCTAAGGGTCCCCGACCAAAGGGTATCCCGATGCCTCCGACCCATCTGAATCCATAGGAATGGTTGCCTGCCGCATCACTTTCCAAAAACTGACGCCACCGGACGCCGGCTCTCCAGGCAAGCTTATTCCACCATCCATCCATATTGAAATTGGCTCTGCGTTCCACACCGGCTCCAACCTGCATTCCGTCATTTTGATGATACGCGCTATTCGTCAGTGAAACGCGACTCAAATCATGCTCAGCACGCCAGTAGTGCCCCTCCGTGACAGCCAGCCATTGTTGACCCAACCGGATTTCATATCCGAATCCGAATTGCCAGGGCCAGAGAAGATTCCCGAAATTCGTGGTTTCCGGATCACCGACAGAATAATCGTCCTCCCGTTTCACTAACAACGATAAGGGGATCTCCACTCTCACTCCGAGATTGTCCCCTTCCCGAATCAGATTGCGATAGGATGCCCCCGCGATAACATTCTGACCGTAAATGTTTGTCCTGCTCAACACTCGCCGCGATAAATAGTCGCCCGTCGTCACTTCAAGCGTACGTCGCACGGTAATCTCACCGACCAGGAAACTGGTGGCCGCCCCGAATGCGAGATGATCAGTCACCCGCCATCCAAACCCGATGAAGGAACCGCCGATGCCGCCATTCCCCTGCTGTTGCAGGGAATATTCTAAGGTATCACCGGCAAAGCTCCCCGGGAGTGCCGCCCGGGCATTCCTCGCGAACTCATAATTGACAATACTGTAGGGGGCAAAACCAACGCCGATCCCCACTGATCGTCCGATGGGAAAATGAAAATTGAACCCTTCGAAGCCAAAATAATCGTTGGTTCCGCCCAGCGATGTGGTCGCCCGACTGGAACTGATCTTGGTGGTCACCGCAGTTAACCTCGGCAGATACCATCCAGCAGGATTTATGAGGCTGATTTCGTTATAATCCGTTACAGCAACACCGGCAACTCCCAGGCCCTGGGTCCTGGCCGTCTGCGGGAGCACCATGTTTCCGACTCCTACCCGGGAATGAATTGATTGCCCCTGCGCCACCGGGAGAAGAGTCAATCCGAGGAAGACCAGGAGTACTGTATGTAAATGTCGTTTGCTCATCCTTCTATATCACTGTACACAATTTCAAGCCGTGCCCGGCTCGCATCAAAGGTTAGATATTGCACACCCACTCCCTCATTGGTATAATAGAAAACCAGCGGGGCGTTCCCGGGTTCGCCACTCACAATATTTTGCACATAATTCCACAAAAACTGTTCAGAAGATGAACTGGTCACCACCAGCGCAGAATCTGTTTCGGAAACAGTCCGCGTGATAGAGGCAGGATTCTCCGGCAACGCAATTCCATCTCCCGCACCACGTGCAAGATTAATTGAATGTTCATTTCCTGCAGCAGAAGAGGATTCCTGCAACACCGGCATCACCAACCGTACAGAATGGATGTAACTGGTTGCGGGAAGGGTGTCGAGCACCTGCTCCCAGCGAAGGGCAAACCGGCGTGCTGTGGCGTTCTCCAGGAGGACTCTGCTTCCGGTCGGTGCCGGCGCGAAAGCCCCTGTGATGACTCCATAATCCATCTGGGCTGGTGACGTATAGGTATTTCCGGCCACAGTTAATTCCAGGAGAGGAGGATACTCGGCTCCCCGGCCCGACACGATAACCAGAGCCGAATCCCCAAGCCCCTTCAACAACAGACCGTTATTCTCGTCACCGGAACCGGTGGCCCACTCCCGGACCATGGCGGTATCCAATTCCACCGACAGGAACGTATAGTTATCAGCGGTATCGAGCCCCGCCGGAAAAACAGTGGTATCTATGCCAACATCTCCAATACTGGTAAGATCAATCTCACCGAGTGCAGAACTTTCGTCCCATTGATTCAAATATTCATACACCGCAATCGAAGCCGAGGCGTCGTCCAGCCGAAAACTGGTCAACACCGGCAGTCTTACATGAGCTTCTTCGAACTCTGCTATGTCAATGGTATCCCTCTCGAATAACGAAAAATCGGTGAATTTCATGAGAGAAAAAGCCGTGTACTCCCGAAAGTTCCCGATAGGATTGCCGCCCAACTGTCCACCCTGAGCCTCGGACAGCCCCCGGCTGATTGTCGGCATGGTGTCCGACAGTGTATGGAACTCAAAGATACCACTTAACAAATCGGTACCAGGATCCACAGGTTGATCGGTGTGACAGCTAAGCAACACTCCCATGACCCCGAATAATAATAACGCGACGAATCCGTTGAACAATCGCATAATCTTCATATATAAACATAAAAAAGCCAAACATCAAAGCATGTTTGACTTTTTTCCCTCCTCATCCCCTACTCAATGCAGATTAATCTGTCTCTTTCAGTAAGTTATTCA
>DATFLS010000622.1:0-2365 GCA_035267465.1 bacterium | reverse complement strand
CAAACTGTCCGTTGTTGCCGTCTCATGCAGCGCTGCCACCTGATCGGATTCGCTGCCGGCGGATGTTTCTGTCTCTGCTTCCGAAAGTGCACCACTCCCAGTATCCGGCGATTCTTCAGCATCTGCGATTTGTGGCGCCGTTTCCACCTGGTCAGTGCTTCTCCCGAGTGTATCACTGGACATTGCGGCAACTTCACCTGCGTATTCCCCGGATGGCGCTGGTTTGCTGTCCGCATCCGGGAGAGTGGCAATCTGTCCGGGTCGGGTCTCCTCCACTCCTGCCAGAAATGGGGCGATTTCGGGAGGAATTGTCTCAGTTCCACGTTCAACTAAAGCGAAATTTAATCCATCGATCATATCTCCTTCGGCATTGGGTTCTACCGTGAATGTTTGCTCCGTCGGGTAGGGATCGGTGTCCAGAAACGCCAGCTGGTTCTCATCAATTTCCATCTCATACTCGCCGGGCGGGATCTCCATGGCATAAAACGAGCCGTCGGCAAAGGTTTTTACGGTTTTTTCGAACTTTCCATCTTTGCTTTTCAGAAGTACACGCAGACCTGCCACGGGTTTCAGTCCCTGTGCGCTCTGCCGCATGACTTTCCCATCGATAATACCGGTCAGATAAAACGGAATATCAATCGGTTTACACGCATTCGGGTCCGTCCGGATGGCAAATTGGTCGAATTCCGGCACCAGCATCGGTTCTCTGATAGCGGATTTGTTGATCTCCAGATTGTAGCGTCGGTAGGGTTCCAATTGCATAAATCTGATCCCGTTTTTGTGGTTTTTCGCGCGCATCGGGGCGTCCACGATCCTGACTGCCTGTTCGTTCAGCACCCGTTCTCCCTCGTCATACCCGCCGGAATTATTCTCATCGACGAATAACCGGATGGTACTGGCTGCCCGGCCGACCTGCTGTCTGTCATGAAAGAAGACTTTGTCCTGATGACTGTCAAATCCGATCGTCCCCCGGAAATTCTGAGCATAGGCCGGCTCATCCCGGACTTTCCGCACAGTCGAGGTGGAGCGGGTCTTTCCGAGATCCAGAGAAAAGGTCGCTTCAATCATGCTCGCGTCCTGCAGGAGGTTCCGTTCGTAAGTCAAACGAAAATAGCCTGATCGGAAGACAGCCTTGGAGAAATGGATTTGTAAATTTTCCAGGGATTCGAAGTTCTCCGAATACTCCAGTTCAGCGGTAAGACTGGCGTTGTGCAGTATCCGTGGGAAATAGGACTTCCTGGGCACGGTAAACATAGCGCTGGCTGTGAGATAGTCATCCAAAAAGGTCGTCTGGGTCGTATGGCTCGTAACCGTGCCCCGATATCCGAACCGTAAACGCAGCCGGCGGAGTTTTATACTGAACTGCGTTCTGTGCCGCATCCAGATATTTTCATCCGCATACCTCTGTGCATCAAGCACTGCATGAGTTGTGACGGGGATCTGAAACACCCGGAACGGAATGAACATATTTGCACTCAACTTCTGCGTCAATCCGGCAGGATTAAAGAGTCCCTGATTCGTGTAATGCGTGAAGACCAATCTCCAACTGGTGGATGAGGGGTAGACGACACTCCCGGTAATCCGGTAGAAAGCATCGGGAATCAGATCCAGATTGATTAGATACTGAGTCAGAATCCTGGCAGAGAGCGAGGAATAAAAGTAGGGGATCTCGCCATTTTCTTCCTGGATATAATTGGCTCCCAGTGTTCCGGTAAACCAGTTTGTTGCCCCTACTGACACACTGGCATTGGATCGAAAGCGCCGCAGATGCCACGGTTTGTAGAGATTATCCAGACGGCCGGCATTCACATGATAATACACGGAGCCTTTTGGCAAAAAAGTGAATGGAATCTGAATACGGCGACTCACTTCTTCCACTTCCCCGGTCGGTCCATAGATTTTTAAACTGATTTGGGAACTGCCATAAGTCAATGGGAAAGTGAACGAATACTCGCCATTTTCGGTGGCGGTGGTGTAGTCGATGAGCCGATTATTCCGGTACAGTTCCACCTCGGAATCCGCGGTGGTCACGCCGGTGATGGTTGGCGAGTTCAGGATATCTCTGTTCACCGTAAGCGTAGCATTATCCACGGTGATATCTCCAGTCCCGGAGAGATCGTCCTGGATGGTTAATGGCTGCCCGGTCAATACGTCAACAGAGGCACCGGGTTCGATTTCTAATTTCTGTATGGTAGGTGTCGATGCATCTATATCGGGAAATCCCGTCCCATTTGAGGACGAAGCAGGAATGGCCACAGAGTCAATAGAACCTAAAACAGTTCCCAAACTCCAGTTTGCCGCCCGCTCCCAATCGGTGTCATCCGGTGGAGGAGCACTCAACCAGTTATTGGGTATCGGTTGAAAA
>DATFLS010000621.1:0-2109 GCA_035267465.1 bacterium | reverse complement strand
GTATTTTTTTCGGAAATTGTTGTCTCACCGGAACCTGACCAGGAGTCAATACCAGGAACCCCGTAATAATTATCACCATCGGTTTGCATTTCTCAGTGAGAATTGCCATACTAACCATCACTGAAAATGCTGTAAGGTATTAAGAAGACTTGATATATGAACATTGTACCTGTGATATACCGGAGAGATACCCCGGTCAATTTTTTATTAAAAATTTTACTTTGAAATATCATCTTAATCATCTATACTCATCACCTTTCGACTAAGAGTCGAATGATGAGGATACAGGGAGAGTTCTGACATTGGATAATGATCAAGACAGACAAGGCCGGCGCCAGCAGATTATCGACGCTGCTGAGGAGATTATTTTTTCTGAAGGACTGGAGCGTGCCACTATGGACGATATTGCTGAGGCCGCTGACATCGGGAAGGGGACGCTGTATTACTATTTCAAGAATAAGACGGCGCTCTATCTGACCATTAATGGCCGGGGATTACGGTTCTTGAACCAACGTTTCGCCGCGGTATTAACGGAGGATGAGCCAGGCATTGAACTGGTCCGGCGGCTTGGTGAGGAGTTCATCAAATTCGTGCGATCCCGCCCACATTACTTTGATACGATGATGCGCTGTGAATCCCTGGAATCGCTGGATAACGCGGAATTGGGAGGCGTTCAGGAGGTGATCAGGGAGAGGGAACAACAGATCTTCGCATATACGCTTCGGGCGCTGCAGGCTGGAATTCAGGACGGTACGATCGAATCGAAGTTTAATCCTCATCGCCTGGCAATCCACATTCTGGCAAACGTGCGCGGTCTGACCCAATTGTATAATCTGAAGCGTAAAGGTCATTACGGTGAACTGTTTCAGGATATGGATCTGCATCTGGAAGAGTTGTTTGAAGAAAGCATGAATCTGATGATTGATGGAATGAAAGCGCGAACTGATAAACATTGAGTGTCTATGAAGCCAATTACCAGTAAACAATGGGGAGGAGTCCGGATATCTCTACTCCGTTTTTCTTTAACGCTTGTGGTAGGATTCCTGACTGTATCAGGTGCGATTGCCCTTTACGCTCAGGAGCAACCGACAGAAGATCTTCAACAAGGGGAGACTCTTACCCTGCCCCAGGCCATCCGGATCGCACTGGCGAATAACCGGGATATCAAGCGATCACTACTAACCGTGGAAGAGGCCGAGACCCAGGTCACCACTGCCTGGTCGCAGGTCATTCCAAGGATATCGACGTCCATGACCTACACCCGAAATGTCGAGGTGCCGGTATTCTTTATCCCGGCGGATTTCACAGATCCCAATGCGCCGTTGGTGCCTGTGCGGACAGGAACCGATAATAACTGGAGCGGCAGCGTTTCCGTGACTCAAACGATCTTCCGGGGAGAAGCCCTGGTCGGTATCAGCAGCGCCACACTCTTCCGGACCGTGCAATCGGAGAGTTTTCGTGCGACGGCCCAGCAGGTAGTCACCCAGACTCGCCTGGCCTATTATCAGGTGCTGATTGCGCAGCAGCGTCTCCAGCTGCAGCAAGCCACCATTGACCGGCTGGAGTCGAATCTTGCCCAGAATCGTTCCCGGTATAAAGCCGGTCTTTTGGACGAATATGACGTGCTACAGTTGGAGGTCCAACTGGCCAACGAACGGCCGAACCTGCAGGATGCCCAATACGCCATTCAACAGGCGCACCGGAATCTGTCCCTCGCACTGGGATTGCCTCTGCAATATGAATTCCAGGTGGAAGGGAATTTACGGTCGTTTACCATCACTACGCAAAGCACAACCGACCAGGAAAACGCTCATATCAAACAGATAGACAGGGTCACCCCGATTGTGCTTGAGCCGGAGGAACCGTTTATACAGCAGGCATTTGCGATGCGGGGTGATCTCCGTACACTGCGGGCCCAACTTGAATTGAAGAACCGGGAGATCTTAGGGATTCGGGCCCGGTATCTTCCGGATATCTCTGCCACCTACAACCTGCAATGGAACGCGGCGGAAGCGGACGAGCCCGACTTCTTTGGCACAGAACAGGAGCGCGCCCGTTCGCAGGCGGTGGCACTCAGTATCAGCCTGCCGATTTTCCAGGGATTCAGCC
>DATFLS010000620.1:0-3362 GCA_035267465.1 bacterium | reverse complement strand
CCTATACTATGCTGGGATGGGAAGGGTACGATAATGATGGCGACGGCAGGGTCAATGAAGACCGGCCCGGTTTCTACGATCCCAACCGGAACTGGGGCTGGAACTGGCAGCCGTCCTACGTCCAGTATGGTGCGGACCACTATCCGTTCTCCATCCAGGAGAACCGGGCGGTGGTCGAATTTGTGCTGAATCACCCCAATATTGCTGGTGCCCAGTCCTATCATAATTCCGGTGGTATGATCCTGCGCGGACCGGGTGCAGAGGATGATACGGAAACCTATAATCGATCCGACCTGGAAGTGTACGATTTCCTGGGTGAGCTGGGTGAGCAGATGCTGCCCGGCTACCGGTATCTGGTGGTGTACAAGGATCTCTATTCGGCTTATGGTGGAGAGCTGGACTGGTTCTATGGCGCCCGGGGCATTTTTACTTTTACCAATGAATTATGGACCACGTTCAACTATTTTCGCGGGAGATGGGACGAGGAGGGCAGGCGCTCCGGTCAACGGCAGGTCTACCGGTTTGATGAGCTGCTCCTGTTCAGAGAGGGGATTGTCTCCTGGAAAAAGGTGCAGCACCCCCAGTACGGAGAAATCGAAATCGGCGGCATCAAGAAAGCCTGGACCCGAACGCCTCCTTCCTTTATGCTGGAAGATATGTGCCACCGGAATATGGCATTTACCCTGTATAACGCGTATCACTTGCCGAGACTAACTGTCGATTCAGTGGCAGTGAAAAACCTGCCGGGGAATCTGCAGCAGGTGGATGTGATTGTGAGCAACAGCCGGGTCGTTCCCAGCCGGTCGGCTCATGAACGCCGAAACGAGATCACCCCGCCCGATCATATCGGAATTTCCGGAGAAAACGCTACGGTGGTTGCGGGCTTCCGGGTTGAGGATCCTTACCTGAACATCACCGAAGAACAGCCGCATCATCCGGAACGACTGGCAATAGAGTCCGTGCCCGGCATGGGGACCGTCCACGTGCGCTGGCTGCTGTTCGGTCAGGGACCGTACACTATTATCATAGATTCAAACAAAGGCGGACACGTGACTGCCAGGATTGAGGGATGAGAGCACGGAACACGGAGAACGGAGCACGGAGAACGGAGACCGGAGACGGGAGACCGGAGACGGGAGACCGGAAAAACCAGTAGGCAGTTGGCAGTAGGCAAGGCCACCCCCGGGCTCCCCACCAAGGTAAATGGCAGACGGTAAACATATGTGAAATGGTTGGAAGACATCGGTGATTGCCAGTTCCACTTAGCTATAGGGATCAATCCGGTCCTGGGTTCTGCCGGAGCCCGGAGGGCTCTAATGTGAATAGCCACCGGTGCAACCGGTGGGTCCCTACCTGCCAGCCGTTTCCGTCCGTATGACCTTATGCCCTTATGTCCCCGGCGGGGTGTGGGGAAGGGAAATCAGTGGTTATCATTTGTTTCAGTGCAAATCCGTGTGCTATTTTTAACCTCAAGGAGGTTCTATGAAACTGGACGAACAGCTTGCCGCGAAATTTGAATGCGTAAAGTGCAGGAGTTCCGGAGGGGAGGCGAGTCGGTTTGCCGCTACCGGGACCGGGTTTTCGAGATTTTTCGACATTCAGCACAAGAAGTTTATCACCGTCTCCTGCCGGAACTGCGGCTACACCGAAATCTATAATCCCCGGATTATGGAAAAGCAGGACCGCATCAGCGACGTGATTGATTTTATCTTCGGCGGTTAATATCAGGCTGATTATATCGTTGACTTCAGATATACGGATTCGGCACTTATTCGAGGAAATGGCATCCCGAATCCCCTGCAGTTCAAGGGATCTTTACCGAGAATATAAGGGATCGGCTTCACAACTCCCTGAAGAGATGCGATTAGTTGTCAAACCCATACGTGTCTCGATCTGAATGTAGGGATGCCGGCGAGCAGTATCACCGGGAAAGATTCCTGTCTGATACCCCTCTGTCACTCAAATCACAGATTCGGGACAATTAGAATTAATGCTTTTCAACCCTTGTGTCACAGGCTGCCTGCCAAAATGACACACTACCAGTTTTCATCGAAAGTGTGGTACCTTTCTCCCAAAGTGCGGTACCTTTCCCCTAAGGGGCACTGACTGACCCCGAAAATGCAGCCACTTCCTGCGGATAACACCGATTGTAAATATGATTGCATTATCATTGCAGATTTTCAGTCCGATTTGAAAATTGATGACGGGTTTTTTAAAATCATGTTCGCGTAAATAAGAGTATTCGAAAAGTCACCAGGCATTGATGGGAACAGCAGGAATAGAATCTCCGGGATGGTCATGAGTTTCGAAATGATCATTGTTTTTGGTTTACTTCTTCTTGCGGCGGTGTTGTTTGTCACCGAGCGTGTGTCGTTCGATATCACTGCGCTGATAATCCTGAGCGTACTGCTGATTACCGGTATTCTGACGTTGCGGGAGGGGTTTTCCGGATTCAGCAATCAGGCGACCATCACCACCGGCGCCATGTTTATTCCGAGTGAAGGAGTCCGTCTTACCGGTGCATTAAGTGACGTGAGCACCTACTTCTCCCGGCTGGGGAAACGGCACCATTACTTCGCTGTCTTTATCATGATCATGACTCTGTTCATTCAGGTGTTCTGGCCGTTCTAAATGCCTTGCCGGAACGCTGGGTGCATTTTATTGGCATAAATGTTAAGTACGAATAAAACAACATAGAAACCACGAATGAACACGAATTGTCACGAATGAAAGTCGTATCAGAAACAGATGCCGGAGATAACGAAAGGAGCACGATACCAATATATGCTGTGGCGCTGGTTTCCCTGGAAGTATCTCATTCGCCGGGCGGCCCGGAAACACGGGTTTCTGGATCCCATCACCCTGTGGACGAAATTCCGGCAGTTTGCCCAGCCCTCGGAAGTGGCGGAGCCCATCGAGCTGTTACGGGCAGGGGCGCTGTTTCATGCCAGAGGGCTCATTAATACCCGGATTATCCAGCACAATCTGGATTGGATCTGGCCGTACTGGGTGGAGCAGCAGTTCGATCCGGAGAGCCCGTCATTCGTGCCCCGGGCATTTTCCGTCACCCATGTGAATCTGACTCACCGCAACTGGACCGCCATCGGCCTGCCCGGACTGGATGCCTACCCCATCCTGGATCCGCGGGGATTGTTGACTCCATTCTGGGATGGCTGGTCGCTGGACTGCTGGATCATCGGTGATGACGGCGAGCAGGTCATTCCCTCACAGATGGAGCATGCGGACCAGGCATTGCTTGTGCAGGACTCGCGAGTCGGAGTACGAACAGCGATGGACTCCGGTAACATGCGTCTGAAATCCATGGCAGAGGTACGTGAAGAAGCCGGGAGGCCGGTGTGCCG
>DATFLS010000619.1:0-20254 GCA_035267465.1 bacterium | reverse complement strand
TACGCCAATGGTGTCATGGCAGAACCAACCCCGGTGAAGACCCTCAATGCAAACATGGAAAAGAGCGTTGATGTGTTCCGGAGGGCGATTGAGACCATCCTGCAGCGATTTACGTCTCCTGAGTTCGAAGGGTTCATTTATCGGTTTGAATGAATAACGTGCCGGCCAGGTTTTGGATCCCCGTGTAAGAAAGCTAACGAAGAAGATTCTCCCCTTCCTCTTATACTGGAACCGAAGATGAGGCTTGAGGAAAAAAATAGCAGTAAAACTTACGAGAAGGAGGATCTTGTATGGCAAAAGTTGGTATCGTAATGTTGGCCGATACTGAAACTCATGGTGATCTGGAACGGGCAGTGAACGCACTTGAAACGGCCAAAGAAAGCATTGAAGCTGACGACGAGGTGAAGATTATTTTTGACGGAGCGGGTACTCGCTGGCCTGCGGAACTGGCGGATGAGAATCACACCGCCCATTCTGTATATAAGGCAATTGAAGAAGGTATAACCGGGGTGTGCGATTGCTGTGCCCGGGCATTCTTGGTGAATAGCGATAACCGGCCCCCTGGGGATTCCCCTGCCGGATGAATATGAACAGCATCCCGGCGTGCGAAGCCTGGTGTCCGAAGGACTCGCAGTGATCACGTTCTGAAACCGAACACAGAAAATTGCGAGTCTATCAATGACTTGCGAATAAACGCTTGACAAGAACTCTCAACGAGGGTAGAACCTACACAAGCAGTGGGCAACCAATCCCGAAATGAATGAAATACAATTGGTCCTGGTCGGAGCCGGTCACGCGCATCTGCATCTCGCCGGGAACGCTGAGACCTTCCTCGCCAGGAACATCCGCCCCCTTCTCATCGATCCCGGAAAGTTCTGGTACTCCGGGATGGCCACCGGTATGCTTGGCGGTATGTATACTGCCGATCAGGATACGGTAGATCCTGGTCGCCTCATCACGCGGCACGGAGGAGACTTCCTGCGTGATCGGGTGAAGAGCATTAATCCCTCCCACAAATCCGTATCCCTGGCATCCGGGAAAGTGATTCCATACGATGTACTTTCGCTGAATATCGGCAGTAAGGTCAATCTCGGCCCGCTGTCGGAGTTCCGTGACATCCTATGGACTGTGAAGCCAATCCGGAATCTCTGGCAATTGCGGCAGTACCTCCTGGAACGAGATTCAGGGGGATCCGAGAATAAACCGTTCACCATCACAGTTGTCGGCGGCG
This sequence comes from bacterium, assembly GCA_035267465.1. GTDB lineage: Bacteria > Fidelibacterota > JAANXI01 > JAANXI01 > JAANXI01 > DATFLS01. The sequence goes on along the minus strand of DATFLS010000619.1, from coordinate 19,023 downwards.
GAAGTACAGGATGCGAGAGTGCAGCGAACCTTCAGGCTCTCACTGTCAGATATAACCTCCCGGCCCGGGTGCATCTGATTTCTCGTGAGGACCGGCTCCTGCCCAATAAGCCGGAGGGCGCCGCTGACAAACTACGCCGGAGATTATCGGAGCGGGGAATTACTATCACCCTTTCCTGTGCGATCAGTTACATTGATGATCGGTGTATCCGTTCCGCTGATAACAGAGAATTCTCTTCAGACATTACCGTAGCGGCCACCGGATTACGGGCGCGGACTCTCATCCGGCAGAATAATGCGGACACTGGCATACGGGTGCGTTCAACCCTGCAATCTCTGGAGAACGATACCATATTCGCCGCCGGTGACTGTGCAAGTCTTGAGGGGTATCAACTCCCCAAACTTGGTGTATTCGGTGTCCGGCAGGCGCCCATTTTGTTACAGAACATTCAACGGTTCTTTGCAGGTTCACCATTGCTGGAGTATGTGCCGCAAAAACGGTATCTCAGTATACTCAATCTCGGAGACGGAACCGCGCTGGCAATCAGAGGCCGGCTTTATTGGATGGGTACAATGAGTCAACTATTGAAAAATTACCTGGATAACCGGTTTCTGCGGCGGTATCAATCCCGGAGCCGATGAAAAAGTGACCACTGTTCTTCCCGGTCAAAATTTTAACATACCAAACCGGTCAGCCGAAATCCAATTCGGCGAACCTCGTATCCCAGCGATTTCAACTGCCTCGTTCACTGCATACTTCACCTGTAGAATTCCATTCTGAGATATACTACCACACATCACGGCACCAATGAAGAGCAGCAGGAGGGGATTTAAAAACCTTGACGCTGAACCGGGAGACATTTGCCGGAACGGCTGGGCACCGAGCGCACCGGCCACCAATCCTAAAACGAATAACAGTACCAACCACCAGAAAAATCCGTAGACGACGCCTTTAAACCAGCCGGCACCCGGAAGTTTATTATAAATTGTCGTCCAGGCAAACGGCAGTGCAAAAATCACGGCATCCACATGGTGCGTCAGCATCCACCAGGCGTTATCCGTACCCGGAAACATCCCAAAGAATCCCAGAAAGCCAGCGAACATTTTATCCACAAAATACATCATATAACCCGCCACAACTCCGGCGACCACGATACTGCCAAAATTAATTCCTTTAATCGGGTTCATTCTTTACCCTCCTTTCTCATAATTGAATGTTATCACTTGCGCTTAACCCGACTCAACGTCAGTTGCCCTCATCTTCGATATCCATGGACGCGCTGGAGTATTATTGGCTAAATTTTCACCTCGACAGACCGAACATTCTCCCGTAACTTGTTTTCCGCATCCGCCTCATCTTCGATTCTCACATCAGTCAATACATATAGTCCGCTGACCCGTTGTGGGAGCTCGTGTCAAGGACTGCTGGAATCTCCATGAACTTCACTTTCGCCAAACAACATCACGGTGCCATGGGAGTGTAGTCTTCGAGTATACTTTAACTGCCAATTGCAACTCGCACATAAGTGTTTATTCTCCGGACCTGACCAGATTTTGTATCAGGGAATACTTATATTACATAATTGAACATGACATCATTCGCTAAACTTAAGAAAAACACAAGGAGGATCTGACATGGGTAAGTTTGCAGAGGTTGGTAAAACAACAGACATCTCTCCAGATTCACCAACCTGTGTTGAAGTGGAAGGAACGGAAATAGCGCTTTTTTTGCATGACGGTGAGTACTATGCGATTGATAACACCTGCACTCACCAGGGCGGGCCATTGTGTGAAGGGGTACTCGAAGACGGCGAGGTGGAATGTCCCTGGCACGGGGCACGGTTTGATATCACGTCCGGCGACGTGATTGCGCCACCCGCCGGCCAGCCTGTTTCTCACTATAACGTACGGGTATCGGGGGACACGCTCGAGGTTGAACTGTGATTCTTACTCTGGGCTATTCGCCTCAGTGACAAAGCAGAGGATTCATCCTGCCGTCAGAAATGCACTTTGGTCGGAATTCTCCTGGGAGGGATGAATTCTAACAGTTCAGCCCGGATTGCTGATGCCTGTAATTCACCGACTGCGTGAGAGGGTGCTTCCGTAGAAACTGCACTTTAGAACATCTAGCCAGTAGTGTCAGTATAGTTTGGAAATACTTGTCAGAGATGCGGGGTGCTTGGTTTCAGGAGTGTTTCCATCGATTCCACTGCAAAGATGCTTAGCCGTTACTGACAGGTGGACAGATCCAGGGTATTTTCTGTTCCCTGCCCTTCGTTGTAGTAGAAGTTCTGCATTGTTTTCACCACATGTGAGAACCATTCCCACGGTTTTTACATTCCCAGAAAAGTGGACGTCATCAGGAATATGAAGACGGATAAATGTGATTTCTGATTTGACACCACGCTTTGTCAGGCTCTCCCATCATCCAGATATTGCCGGAGATGCCCTGCGATCCTTGAGCGACGCAGTTTCTGTAACCCCGTTGCTTTGATCTGGCGAATCCGTTCTCGGGTCAGGTTGTACTTTTGCCCGATCTTCCCGAGCGTCATCGGGCAGGCGGTATCTATTCCGTAATAGAGACGAATTATCTCGGCTTCCCGTGTGTCGAGCATCTCCAATGCTCGTTTAATTTCAAGTTGTAATGATTCGTTATACAGAGCATCATCCGGAATGGGATTGTTTCTGGATGTCAGGATGTTCAGCAGATTCGTATCTCCGGTATTCGTACGCGGTTCATCTACAGAGAGTTCTCGTTTCGCGGCAATTCTGGCTTCTCGAATTGCCGATCGGCTGGCATCCATTGCTTCCGCGACTTCTTCCAGAGTCGGTTCGCGATCGTATTCCTGTTGAAGAACCTGTGCGGTTCTCTGCATCCGGACTACATCATCCACCCGATTCATGGGGAGGCGCACCATTCGTGATTTCTGCGAAATTGCCTCCAGGATCGCCTGCCGGATCCACCATACGGCGTAGGAGATAAATTTGAAGCCTCGGGTTTCATCAAACCGGATCGCCGCTTTGATGAGTCCGACATTGCCTTCCGCAATCAGATCTTCGAGCGATAATCCCTGATTCTGGTATTTTTTTGCCACACTTACCACAAAGCGCAGATTCGACTTGAGCAATCTGTTAAGGGCTTGCCGGTCGCCCCGACTAATCCGCCGGGCCAGTTCAATCTCTTCTTCCGGATCTAGCAATTCCTCCCGTTGAATTTCCTCCAGATAACGTTGAAGTATCCGGTTTTCATTCTTTCTTTGTGATGAGTTCATAAAGCGCTCAATGTCCTCTCTATGGTTGCCCGCTCGGTTATTTTCCCTTCCCGGCATTTGAATCCCTGCTTACGATTCCTGCCTGCGGACGTATTCGCATATATTTTTTGACGACCGTTACGGAAACTTGTCCTGTCTAACCAGTTCTTTCAGTCCGGCGCTCCAACGGTTAGCGCAGTCCATATATCCGCCCACTGATACGAACCTTCCGCTTATAAGATGCTCATTGGAAGGACATTATCTGCTCCATCCCGAAAAAGAGACACTTCTCGGGTAAAAGGTTCATATTCGCACTTTTAAAAGCCAGGTACGTTTTCAGACCCTATGGCGTGTCAGGTAAGTGAAGGTGTATGGACTATTCCATAACCGTTACGATACAACCTTTTGCGTTTATGAACAATTCCGGATATGCCATCTGATTCAAGCGAGTTATTCTTCAGTAATTCATCAGCCGGGTTAATTCGTTTGAGAACCTGGAATATTTCTCATTTAGTGTTCAGTATATCTGCCGGAGCGAGATAATAGTCTTCAGGTTAGATGAACAATGCGGCATCTCCGAATACCCCGAAACGATAATTTTCCCGAAGCGCGGTGTGGTACACCTCCCGAATATCTTCCGCTGACAGAAATGCACTCTGAAGCATCATCGTCTTGGACTGAGGCAAATTGAAGTTACTGATGACGCCATCCGTGATACCCGGACGATATGGTGGATAGATAAAAAGATCGGTCCACCCTTCCTGTGCCAGACATGTTTCGCCGTTAAAGTGTGAAGACTCCAGCGCCCGGGTGACTGAGGCTCCAACTGATATTATCCGCCTCCCGCGTTGTTTGGCTTGATTAATTACCTTGCAGGATTCCAGGGTAATTTGAAATTGCTCCGACTGCATGTTGTATTTCGAAATCTCGTTCACATGGATCGGTTCAAAATGACCTTGCAGAAGGTGCAGAGTTATATTAACGATCAGTATTCCCCTGGACTTCAGATCATCAACGAGCGACTCGGAAAAATGTAAACCGGCAGATGGAGTTGAAATTGAACCAGGTTTCTCGGCAAACACAGACTGCATTCGCTCGCGATCTGCCGGTTCCGGCTCCCGTCCCAAATAAGGAGGTAACAATACCTGACCAATTTGAAAAAAAGTCGCAAGAATATCTGGATCGCTGCGATGGAATTGAATGACGCGGCCGCTGGAAATGGTGTTATCTATAACATCACAGGTCAGGTAATCAGAAAATTCCAGGGTGTTTCCAATCCGGACCTTCCGTGGCGGATGAACCATGACCTCCCAAGCTTTATCATTGAGATTACGCACGATGAGAACATCAATACGGTCGCCGGTTTCCTCTTTTACTGTTTTGAAACTGGCCGGGAATACCCGGGTATCGTTTACTACCAACACATCACCGGGATTCAGGTAGTCAGGCAGGGAGCGGAATGTGGTGTGCGCTGTAGCTCCGGACTCCACCTCGATCACCATGAGACGGCAGGAATCCCGGGGCTCCGATGGGTATTCCGCAATATTCCCCCCGGGTAATCCGAACTCATAATCCTGAAGTCTTATTTTGTCACGTTGCAAGAGTGGACGCATGCTATGAGTATGTGGCATCTTGTTTTCCTGTTATTAAATGAGGAGAAGGTTGTCGCCAGAATATCCTTCGACACAATCGAACCCAAAAAGCGCGGGCGATACTTTACTACAATTCTCAACCACTTCGGACGTTTATCTACTCTTAAACCAACGGTATATTTCATAGGCGACGGATAAGACGTATTCTGAATGGTATAATAGATGCGAAATTGACGTAGGTGGAACTTTAAATATCCTATCGTTGAATACCGTTAATTCGAATATACAGGACATACTTCCGCTATGCAAATAAATAATGAGTCTGGTCTAAAAAGTGGAGCGGAAATCTTTTGCATTTATCATAGTAGAAATATGATCTACTATTATTCTATGTTTACATAATATCATGTTGATTATTTATTTTTTTATATAAGTAGTGCTAATTCCCCGACGAGAACAACCCACTATGGTAAAATCAACCAGAATACATTCAATTCATTCTGAGGAGAAAATGACCTCGGCAATGGAACATCAATCGCATTTATATTGGACAGGGGTTCCCGGTGATCCGAACCCCGTCCTCACAGTACAACTCTCCCCGGGGGATAGGATCGGTCTCCCCATCCCCTCAGAGTCGCCGGTATTCATCACACAGTCTGAAGATCTCGAAGCGCGCGGAGGTTCTCTTCAATCCACCATTTCAGGTCTTTTTCCCGTACTTGCTCCCGCATGGTCTCCATGGTTCTTCGTTTCTGCTCCTCAGGCATTTCCAACGCCGCCTTAATTGCGAGTGCGCCGCTTTCCACGTCGAACGGGTTGACGGCCACAATATCCGGAAATTCGAGTGCGGCGCCGGCATGCTCTCCCAGAATCAGCGTCCCGTTGTCATCCGGCCGGGCCGCGGCAAATTCTTTGGCGATCAGATTCATGCCATCTTTGATAGGAGTAATTAACGCCACATCTGCCGCCCGGTAATAGGCGATCAACTCTTCCTGGGGTATTCCGTGATAAAAGTAATGGATAGGTATCCACCCTTCCCTGGAAAATTTCCCGTTTATTCGCCCCACATGGAAATCAATTTCATCCTTCAACTCCTGATATTCCGGCACATGGGTCCGGCTGGGGACGGCTATCTGGAGAAAGGAAACGGATTCAATATACTCGGGATACTTCTCGAAAAACTTTTCCAGAGTTAACAGTCGTTCTTTAATCCCTTTGGTGTAATCCAGCCTGTCCACCCCTAAAATGAGATTTTCCGCGTTGAGATCCTGCTTGATTTGCCGCGCCCGTCGTTCTGTTTCTTTTGATCCGCCAATGCCATTAAAAAACTCAAAATTGACCCCAATCCCCCTGGGGAGCAACTTTACGGTACGATCCCGTACATGAATTTCCATATTTTCCGGATCCCAGTCATACCCCAGAATCATTTCCACCGATCGGCCAAAATTCCAGCAATATTGCGGAAGATGAAATCCCAGCACGTCGTTCCCGAGCATACCTTCCAGCAGTTCAACCCGCCAGGGGATAAATTTAAAGAAGTCCACATGCGGAAATGGGATATGCAAGAAAATCCTGGAAGAGAGCTCCGGGCGTTCCCGTTTTATCATCGCTCCGGCCAGCGTTAGGTGATAATCCTGCAGCCAGAGCATGTCGTCTTCCAGATCAACCTCCTGAATAAGGGCTTCCGCGAACAACCGGTTCACGTCCTTATACGTTTCCCAGTGCTTCCGCTCAAAATTGGCCCGTTCCAGGAAATAATGACAGAGCGGCCAGAGAGCCTGGTTCGCAAAACCGTAGTAATAGTTATCAACCTGCTCCTGTGTAAGAAAGATGCGAAACTGGGTAAATGTGGGTTCCTCTCCGGGCACCTTTTGTTTTTGGGGCAATTCATGCTTCCGGGCCAGGTTTCCGCCGGCCCAGGACACCCATAATCCACCGGTGGCACGCATGATGGGGATCAGCGCCGATACTAAGCCACCCAGGGTCGCTTCGTAAGTAAATCCACCATCCGTGCGGATTACAGTGAACGGTTCTCGATTGGAGCAGATCACCAAACGCTTTCCACGTAAATCAACGTCTACCGGAGTTTGCGTCATTATCCTTACACCACCATTCTCACCTGACACTCAGCAAAACAATTCGGGTAACCATACGACAGTCTCTTCTCTTTAAAATAATATTCGCAGAAATTTATTGAAATACCAGATATTGTATTTAATTACGATTACTCGTGGTTGGTATTGAATCTCTCTCACTGTTCAACCGATCCGTGTTCACAACACATATTCTTCGCATCAACCAATCCGCAGCCGGAATCAGGAGATCCATCTTGCAGGATTTCATTTATATTATGACTAAATTAACTCAGTATGGAATACAACACTCCAGATGAGCACACCCCGCGGGAGTACATCGGATCCCGCCCCTGGGAGTCGAGGATGACTCGACTGGTCGTGGAGTAGCCCTCCCGTCTCTGAACACAGCGAGCACAGAAACTGTGTTAATTTAATAGTCATGGTTTATATTAATCATTAATATCTGTTTTTCAAAGATCTATGTAAAATCATATACATCGCTGGGAGAAGGGAGCAAAATAGATTGCGCTTGAGTTCCTCGGATTAAATTCTTTACTTAAAACCATGTAATTATATGAACTTAAATTATTAATAACGAACCCAAGATTGAAAGGAGGTCACAATGGCGAGAGTTGCCATTAATGGGATGGGTCGCATTGGGCGAGCCCTTTTCAAGAACCTGGTCGATACACCGGGCTTAGACATTGTTGCTGTCAATGACATCGCGCCCCTGGACAATACTGCCTACCTTTTGAAGTACGATAGTGTTTACGGCCGATACGAAAAGCCTGTCTCCACCGAAAATGGCACGCTCGTGGCAGATGGTGAACGTTACCAATATGTCAGCGAGAAAAATCCGGGAGGATTGCCCTGGGACGAGTTGAATATCGACGTGGTCTTTGAATGTACCGGGTTGTTTACCACCATGGATAAACTGCGCCCGCACATTGAAGCGGGAGCAAGGCATGTCATACTCTCCGCGCCGGCAAAAGACGAGGAAGTGGAAATGGTGGTGCATGGGGTGAATAAACCTGGAAATAACCAGGTGATCTCCTGTGCCAGCTGTACCACCAATTGCATCAGCCCGGTGGCGGAAGTCATGGATCGTCATTTTGGCGTTGCCAAAGCGACTATGACCACTATTCACGCGTACACTTCCAGTCAGAATATCGTGGATGGTCCTCATAAAAAATGGCGGCGTGGACGGGCCGGAGCAATTAACTTTGTGCCCACATCCACCGGTGCCGCCATTGCCACGACCAAAGCCATCCCGAAATTGGAAGGCAAATTCGACGGAGTCGCCGTCCGGGGACCCATTCCCGTCGGTTCCATTGCAGATGTGGTTTTTCATGTCAAAGAATCCACCTCGGTTGAGGAAGCGAACGGCGCATTTGAAGAAGAAGCGGGGACGGATCGTTATGCAGATGTTCTGGCCGTTGCGGAAGATCCGATAGTGTCTTCGGATATCATCAAAGATCCCCATGCTTCTGTCCTGGATCCATCGATGACGCAGGTCGTGGGCGGTGATCTGGTGAAGATCATGTCCTGGTATGATAACGAATGGGGTTACGTGAACCAGATGATTCGGGAATCCCGGAGGATACTGAACACGGAGCAGGAGCCCGCGGAAGCCTAAGTTCGACACGTCACGTGCGCAAACATCATATGCCCTCATCTCTCCCGGGATGAGGGCTTTTTACTATCGCTGAACCGGATTCCGCCGATTCTTTCGGTGCGAAATTGATGACAGAGAACACACACGAACTATCATACAGCCCTCCCCCCATAGAAATCCCGGCATGCCTGTTCCCTGCCACGGACCACGTGTTTTCCCGTTATTCTTCCGCCTGCCCGTCCGTGCTATATTTACTGCGCAGGGCGTATGATTTCTTCACAAATTCTTCCAGCCGCAGCTTCGCCTTTCCAAAGATGGAATCTTCCGGATATTGCCCGTCTCCATCCATTTCCCCTGCCGGAATGCCGGTGAGCAGTTCACTGCCTTCGGAAAGATGTTTGACAGGATAGATATGAAACCTCCCTTCTTCCACCGCATCCACAATTTCCGGCCGCAGCATCAGGTTCTTAACGTTCGCTTCCGGGATCAGCACGCCCTGATCGCCTGATAATCCCCGTTCTCTGCAGATATCGAAAAAACCTTCGATTTTCTGATTGACCCCGCCGATAGCCTGCACTTCCCCTTTTTGATTCATGGAACCGGTCACAGCAAAGTTCTGCTGGATCGGCACACCGGATAAGGCACTTAAAATTGCGTAGGCCTCCGTCGAGGATGCACTGTCGCCTTCCACCAGGCCATAGGATTGTTCGAAGGTCAGGCTGACATTCACGCTCAGCGGGATATCCTGGGCAAATTGTTTCCCCAGCCAGCCGGTCAAAATTTCAACCCCCTTATTGTGGATCTTCCCGCTCATCTTGGCATTCCGATCGATATTCACTACGCCTTCTTTTCCCATAAAAGTTTCAGCGGTAATTCTGGAAGGACGTCCGAACATAAATTCTCCCACCGGGAAAATTGATAAGGCGTTCACCTGCCCGACCTGTCCGCCTGTGGTGGCAATCATATGGATATCCCGCAGAACATGCTCCTGCATTTTCTCCTCGATCAAGCTGCTCCGGTAACGACGTTCATCGAAGGCTTTTTCCACATCTTCACGCCGCACCAGATCGTGCCCGTTTTTGCCGGCCCAGTAACTGGCTTCCGTAATGACTTCCACAATTTTACCAAACCGGAGCGAGAGCTTCTCCTGATCGCTCACTGCTCTCTGACTGATTTCCAGCATGGCCGAGACACCATCAGGAGCAAAATGGATGAGATTTTCTTCGTCGCAGACCCGGCAGATGAATTTAATATATTCAATGATATTGGTGTCTTCTTTCTTCACCTCGTAATCAAAATCTGCCCGGACTTTAAACGTTTTTTCAAACTGCTCGTCGTATTTAAGCAGCAGATCGAAGATCTCGGCAGGACCGATGAGCACAACCCGCACATCAAGGGGGATAGGCTTCGGTTTCAAACTGCTGACCGCCACATACCCCAGTTGTTCCTGCACATCCTCGATACGCACTTCGGTGTTCCTGAGGGCGCGCTTCAAGGTATCCCAGACAAAGGGATTCTTCAGCACACCCATGATATCCAGCACCAGATAGCCGCCATTGGCCTCGATTAATGATCCCGGCTGGACCATGGTAAAATCCGAATAGACCGCCCCGAATTTGGCTCGTTTTTCCATCCGGCCAAAGACATTATTATAGGTGGGATTCGTTTCGACAATGACCGGGGCTCCCTCGGTTCTGGAGTTATCCACCAGCACGTTCACCTCATACCTGGTGAGGTCCGGTTGGTCCTGGCCACCCCCCTGGAGCATCGCCATCAGCTGCTGTTGCTGACCCTGGTCACTCTGTCCGGCCTGTACGAAATCCTGTACGTTTTCAATAATATCGTTCTTCACTCCTTCCAGATACTCCTGCACCTCCGGATGACCTTTATACTCCTCCTTGAAATTTTCAATCCGGTGGCCAACCACAAACAGGGTGACTTCTCTGTTCAACTCTTCAATTTTTTCACGGACCTCTTTTTCCAACTTATTAATCTCACGGAGCGTTTTCTGAATTTCCCGCTGGACATAATCGAGATTATCGTCAACCTGCTCTTTAATATCCTCATCCAGATTTTGATAGGTATTCTGATCAATCGTCTGCTCCCGGACGACGGGAATAGTCTGAAATCCCGCACCTGTCATCTGCACCTGGACGTCATGTGCCGCCGCTTTCTCCTGGAGCTCGTTGATCGTCTCCCGTTTTTTCTGCTGGAAGTCCTCCATTATGTTCGATCGTTTTTCCTGGTAAACCTCGGTCTCGAATGCCCGCGGCATCTCATCGATCAGGTTCCGGATGAATTGCTGCATCTTTTTGGAGAAACGCATCCCCTCTCCGGCAGGGAGCGAAAAGCAGACCGGACGATACGGGTCCTCAAAATTATGCATCATCAGCCAATCGTCAGGGACCGGTTCTTCGGCACTCCGTTGTTCAAGAATCCTTTTGACAATTGTCGTTTTCCCCGTAGCACTCAATCCGGAAACAAAAATGTTATACGAGGGATCCTCAATTTCCAACCCCAGCTCCAGAGCCTGTACAGCACGTTCCTGGCCGATCACATTCTCCAGAGATTCCACTTCCTCGGTGGAGGTAAAATCAAATTGCGTCGGGTCAATCACATTGCGGAGTTTATCGGGAGTCAGTTCTGTTATGCCCTTGGTGGTTGCCTGCTCCATGCTTTGCTCTCCTTAGTTTCAAATTAGGTTGTTTACATTAGTTTATGGTAAACATTGTACAAAATAGTGTAAAGATTTACATGGTTATTAATTTCGCTCAATACATGGAAAATGCAAGGATGCTCCTGACCGATTCTTTCTCGTCCTCCCCTTACCAGAGAGGAGCCAGAGGGGGCATTCGATCAGTGCGCATCCCATGGCCCCCTGTTCTCCCCATACATTGAGTAAACTTCATAGTCCTGTTATATTTTTCTATATCTGAGGCTGTTTGGAAAACGCTTCCAGAGAGCCGTATCCTGCGTTTGTCAGCCACAGATCACTTTCCTGCAAGGAACAGAATTTTTCCTTCAAAGAAACTTTTTTTTCCTTCAAGGAAAGTTTTCTTCCCTGCAAGGAAAGTTTTCTTCCCTGCAAGGAACCCATCCGCGGCTTCTCAGGAAAAATTCTGTAGGGCTGTGAAGAGAACACCATACAACAGGACAGATACGTGGAGTGTTTCGTCTCCCGGCTTCCTCCCACAGGAGTCATTCCCAGCGGATTCCCGACCGGCCGGGATGACTCGACGGCCGGCACCGGAATGCCCTGCTGTCGATGAATCTGATCCTCCCCTGACAGCGGGAAAGAGCCCGGAGACTCTGGCAACTTAACAGTCATGATGATTTATCACAGCTTGTCATGATAAGCGAAAATTCATCGGATATAGTTTCGTCGTGAACATACCAAAAACTGGAACCATCTCATTTCCTCATAATCTTCGGAATAACTGAATTGTCGTTCAGGTGTCGGAAGAATTCCTCGACCCTGCGGGATTTTGAGATGAGTCCTGTTATTTTCGCTGTGCCAGGAGTTCTTTAAATTCCGATTCACTTAAAACGGGGATACCCCGGTCTCGTGCCTGATCCAGTTTGGAACCGGCTCCCGGACCGGCCACCACGTAATCGGTATTGCCACTGACGCTGGATGTGGCCCGGCCTCCTAAGCGTTCCACCAGTTCCTTCGCTTCGTTCCGGTCCCATTCTTCCAGGTTGCCGGTGAACACGAAAGTTAATCCCTGCAGGGGCTGTTTCTCTCCTTCTGCAAAGGGATTTTCCAGTTCCAGACCGGCATCAATCATGCGCCGGATATCGGCAAGGGTTTCCTTATTTGAGAAAAAAGTTACCACAGAATCGGCAACTTCCGGTCCTACGTCATGGATATCCATCAGTTCCGCTCTGGAGGCCTGTTTCAAGTCATCGAGAGTCCGGTAATTTTCCGCCAGCACCCGGGCCATATGTTTCCCGACCAGGGGAATCCCGATGGCATAAAGGAATATCCGTAACGATTGATGTTTACTGTTTTCAATTTCTCTGGTAAGATTCTGTGCGGATTTTTCCGCCACATCATCCAGCTGTTTCCATTCATCTTCTTTGATATAATAGAGATCCGAGACCCGAACGATCATGCCCTTGTCCAGCATTTCGCGCACCCGCCGATCGCCCAGGCCGTCGATATCCATTCCGTCGGTGGACACGAAATGCTTGATTCGTTCCCGGACCTGGGCCCGGCACTGAATATTCGTACACCTGGTTTGCTTTTTATCCTCACTCATCACAACGTCCGAACCGCACACGGGACATGTTTCCGGCAGATGGTAAGGCTTTTCCGACCCATCCCGCTGATCAGTGATTGGTTTCACCACGTAGGGGATCACATCTCCGGCGCGTTCCACGACCACTGTATCACCCACCCGGATATCTTTCTGATTGATTTCACTCTGATTGTGCAGAGAGGCCCGGCTGACTTCCACACCACCAATCCGGACCGGCTCCAGTCTTGCGACCGGCGTCAATTTCCCGGTACGCCCCACCTGCACCTCGATCTCTCTGATGTTCGTGGTCGCCCGCCGGGCCGGAAATTTATAAGCAATTGCCCAGCGAGGGTTGTTCGTGCGGACTCCCATCGTATCCTGCGCAGCCAGGTCATTCACCTTGGTCACCATCCCGTCGATTTCATACGGCAGCTCTTCCCGCTGATCCAGCAGCGAATTGTAAATCTCAATCACCTTGTCGATGCCAATGACCTTTCGGTTGAACTCCGAATTCACCCGCAATCCCCAGTTTGGCAGAGTTTGAAGCACCTCCCATTGCTCGGTGAATTCATGACCTTCGACTTGCGCCACCTGATAGAGATAAATATGCAGCGGTCGTTCGGCAGTTAATCTGGGATCCAGCTGCCGTAACGACCCGGCTGCGGCATTCCGGGGATTCGCGAACGTCTTCTCCTCCCGATCCGCTCGTTGTTTGTTGAATTTCTCAAACCCATCTTTACGCATATACACCTCGCCACGGACAACTAACCGTTGCGGGATAGCCACATTATTCTGACTGATCAGATTAAGGGGCACCTCCCGGATGGTTTTAATATTTTCGGTGACATTCTCGCCGGTTTGGCCATCGCCGCGGGTGATTGCCAGCTGCAATGATCCCGCTTCGTAAATCAGTTCCACTGCCAGTCCATCATATTTGGGTTCACAGGTATACTCTATATGATCCCGATTCAGCTCCCGCCGGCAGGTCCGATCAAAATCCCTCGCTTCCTGCGCATCGCTGATTGATTTCAAACTCATCATCGGCACAGGATGGTCCACCAGGCCCAGCTCCTCCTGTGGCTCAGCTCCCACCCGTTGAGTGGGCGAGTCCGGGGTCACGAGATCCGGGTATCGCTTTTCCAGCAGCTCCAGCGAACGCATCAGCCGGTCATATTCATCGTCCGTAATCACAGGAGCATCCGACACATAATACCGATAATCGTGATAGTTAATAGCGTCCCGCAACCTCTCCATTGCCCGTCCCGCTTCCTCACCCGACTTGATCATCGCCGGATCGATATCCGGTTTGAGTTCAATTTTTTCTGGTATACGCATTGTAATGTCACCTATTCATAACTACCCAGTGATGTTAATTTCGCCGAACCGATTCTAATAATTCATCAACCGGACGGATATTTAAAATATCCCCGGCTTCCAGCCAGCCCCGGCGTGCCTGATTTATCCCGACTCTGATCTGCCGCAGCTCCTCCGTACTGTGAGCATCGGTGGAAATGGACAGTTTGATTCCCAGATCCTGTGCCATTTTACAGGGAATATCGTTTTTGTTTAATTTATGTAATTAAGGATATAAATTACAGACACAGAGGAGGCCGGAACAAGCAATTGATTATTGTTGGTAAATCCTAAATCGACTGCATCTGCAGGATACAAAACAACTTCCCGGCTATTTAAGGCAAACGCAATATTTCCACACATTTGACTCAATGATATCGGAGCATTATGAATCCGTTGACAATTCCTATAAAACGCAAAGATAGTGAATCTTTGGAAGACCGATTAAGTGAGAACGTGAAGAAATACGTGTTGCCTGCCCGGTACCTGTTGAAAGACCGGCAGGGAACGGTCGAGGAAACACCGGACCAATTGTTTCAGCGGGTAGCAAAAAATCTGGCCCGACCGGAAAGGGAGTATGGCAATAATGAGCAGCAAATAGCGGATGAGTTTTTCGACATGCTGACGACTCTGCAATTCATGCCCAATTCCCCTACCCTCATGAATGCCGGGGCCGAACTCCAGCAGCTGGCTGCTTGCTTTGTTATCTCACCCGACGATGACCTCGATTCCATCTTTGAAACGGTGAAGCGGGCAGCCAAGATATTCCAGAGTGGAGGCGGAGTCGGCTATGCGTTCTCCAAACTTCGCCCCAAGGGAGATATGGTCCAGTCGACCGGTGGGATCGCCAGCGGGCCGGTCTCATTTATGCACGTGTTCGATCAGATGTGCAGTACCCTGAAGCAGGGAGGAAAACGCCGGGGGGCCCAGATGGGCATGCTGCATGTTGACCACCCGGACATCGGGCGATTTGTAGTGGCAAAACGGCAGGAAGGGGTCCTGTCGAATTTTAACATCTCCGCGGCCATCACCGATCGGTTCTATGAGGCCGTGAAAAAGGACGAACCGTATCCGCTGATCAATCCGCGGAATGGACAGCCCTTTCAGGTCATCCGGGAGACGGCGCACTTCTACAGTACAGAATACAAAGACGCCAGCGCTATCCGGGTCGAAGAAAATCTCTGGAGGGATTACGCAGAAGACATTCAAGGTATCGTGACCTATCAGGGGGCAACCGACCTGACGGTGGGAACTCCTATGCGTTTGCCAGCCCGGTTCATCTGGAACTTACTCGTGGACGGGGCCTGGAAAAATGGCGAGCCCGGGTTATTCATGGTTGACGAGACGAACCGAGAGCATTCTTTTGATCTCGAAGAGTATCCGGACCACCGGATTATGGCTACGAATCCATGCGCCGAACAACCCCTGGAAGATTACGAGGCATGCACTCTCGGACATATAAACCTGTCGCTCATGCTCTCGAAAGCCTTTGAAGCATGGCCCTCCTACCGGCATTCCAATTCCGGGCCACTCACAAAGCAGGTGAGCGGTTTCCTCAGCCAGGCTGTCGATTGGGAACGATTAGGGCATGTGGTGCGACTGGGCACCCGGTTTCTGGATAATGCGATCACCATGAGCAATTTTCCCCTGCACGAAATAAAAGAGAAATCAGAACAGCTGCGAAATATCGGATTGGGAGTGATGGGGTTTGCGCAAATGCTGTTGCAGCTGCAGGTCATTTACGGTTCCGGAGAGTCCTTCGAAATTGCCCGGCAGATTATGCGGTTTATCATCCACGAATCCAAAAAAGCAAGCCATCACCTCGCGAAGAAACGCGGCCCTTTTCGGGAATGGAACCATTCCAAATATGCACAGCCCGCATCCTATCCGGATTGGTTTCGGCGGCATACCGGCCAGGATCCGAATGATTGGCAAGATGGCTTTCCCTTGCGCAATCACCATACCACTACCGTCGCACCAACCGGTACCACAAGCATGATCGCCAACACTTCGGGCGGTTGCGAGCCGTTATTCAATACCGTGTATTTCCGCAACGTGGGCCGGGATATTCAGGGCGAGGACGTACTCATCGAGTTCGATGATTACTTCCTGCAGGTTCTGGAAGCCAACGGGTATGATGTGAAAGCGTTGAAAGAAGAAGCCAAATCACTCATGCGAACCAATCGGTTCGCCAGCACCCGCGACCTCTCGATCGCCGGTGAAATCGCCGATATTTTCATTACCGCCGACCGGATTGCACCGGAGGACCATGTTCGGATGCAGGCCGCTTTTCAGGAATTCATCGATAGCGGCATCTCAAAAACGATTAACTTCCCGAAAACTGCTACCAGAGATGATGTGGACAGAGCGTTTCGTCTGGCTATCGACCTGGGCTGCAAAGGGCTGACATTCTATCGCCTCGGATCCCGGAAAAAGCAGGTACTGTATACCACTCAGGAAATGAAACCGGAACAACATCACTTAAATCATTGATACAACATAGCACGCAGATGACGCAGAAAAAAAGTAAAGAGTAATGAGAAAAGAGTAAAGAGGCCCTGCCCTTCTCCATTGGGAAGGGAAGATATGTAGCAAGTTTCCAGCCGTCCATGAGCGTATTCCCTGGATTATAGTCTTGATGGAAAAACACCCATATGTTTATAACGATAAGAGCGAAGACTCTCGTTGTATCCCCCTGCTCCCGGCATGATCACATGGTTTCATCACTCTTTCCTCTTTCCTCTTTCCTCTTTCCTCTTTCCCCATTACTCTTTACTTGTATTTTTCTGTGATTTGCATGCAATTATTTTAGAATTTACGGATAACACAAGAACCAACCGTCATTCGGTCATCTCCCGGAGTTCCAGGGCGTTCATCGCGGCGTATCCCAGCTGATCGTTGTCGAAATAACAGTAGACTTCCTTCCCCTGGTCGGCCCAGCGCCGGAACGTATCAGCCCATTCGCCGAGGGTTTTTTTGTCATATTTCCCCTGGTATTTATCACCCGGTCCATGCAGGCGGAGATACACCAGATCGGCAGTAACCTCCCTGGGCGAGAGAAATCCGGCCAGTTCGTAGATACAGAATGCAATATTATTCTCCCGTAGAAGCTGATAGGTTCGCTGGTTAATCCACCGCTCATCCCGGAATTCGAATGTATATTGAAACTCGTCGGGCAGTAGTTCCAGAAAAGAAGCCAGCCGATCTTCATTAAATTTCCAGTTCGGCGGAAGCTGAAAGAGAATCGGTCCGAGCGTGTGTTCCAGGATCCGCACATTCTCCAGAAAATTTGTCAGGCTTTCCTCCGGATCCTTCAGCTTTTTCATATGGGTGATATACCGGTTGGCTTTCACCGCGTAGACGAAATTCTCCGGGGAGTTCTCCCGCCATTGCCTGAAGGTGGTTTGGTTCGGCAGCTGGTAAAACGTATTATTGACTTCCACCGTCTGAAATCGCTGGCTGTAGTAATCCAGCCATTGGTTCGTGGGAAGCTCCCCGGGATAGAAGGTCCCTCGCCAGTGGTCATAATTCCAGCCCGATGTGCCGATATGGATTTTAGACTTCATCATCAGCCCTGGATTTCCGCTGCCTCCAACGAATCTTTGAGAAACAGCCCGGGGAAATGAGAAACACAATCCATGACATAGGTAATAGCCGAGTCGGCATATTCGTCTGGAGTTCCGGCGCCGGCAAAATACCGGTGCATTTTTTCGATGCGGCTGTCGGTGCCCTTCGTCGACTGCAGACCAAGGGCAACTCCGTAATTGGTGAACGCAAAGCAGGCGTCGGTTTGTCCCGGTGATCTACAGAAATACCCGGGGGGATTCACCCAGAGATTTCTCAACATTTTCAAGGAACGCTTCTGTTGTGTTTTCGCCCATCGATCATCCTGTAGAAAATGAGTGAGCCACAGCATGATTCCCAGGCCGAGATCCTGATCAATCTGCAGAGATTTATAGGTTTTTTCAATGAGTGTCTGCATCTGTTGTCGCTCCCTGCTTAATACCCTGGGTGCCAGCAGAGTATAAATTACGTAGCCCTGGAAGTGATCCAGCGCACCGAAGCCGAATCCCGGCTCCGGCCCGCTTAAGTCCTCCTGCATCTTCCAGTAGACCCCATGACCGGGCCGGATGAAGTACGGATGAATTTCCCGGGCCAGGCGAACAGCCTGCTGGCGATATTCCGGCTCCCAAATGCCCAGCACATACATCGCATACATCCACATGCCGAGATAATGAAAGTGTTGGCCGTGCCGATCCGGTTCCCCGCCAATCCGAAATCCCGGATCTCTCCCCAGGACGTCCTCAACTTCAGACACCATCCATTTCGCTTTCCCCAGCCATTGATCCTGACCGGTTTCCTGATAGAGGGAACACAACAGCACAACACCGAAGGCATCTGTCCACAGATAGCGAATGCCGTTAGGCCAGATGCGTTCCTGTTCCATCCGGGTGAGTTGACGGATAATATCGTCGATACCGGCGTCTTCATTTAACATCGGGAGCCTCTTAAGAACAATGAATTCTCCATTATGCCCCGTACTTTTGTAGTTTCCCTGCATGGGCCATAGCCAGAGGCAACAACTCTTTGGAGTAAATTGATCCGATCTGACCATGACGACAGGTGAATTCCGTAAATCGATCGGCATCTTTGCCCCGCAGATACGGCGCTTTCATCAGTACGGGCACCGGATGCCAGCTGTGCGCCCTGATACTGGGCGGGGTTGAATGATCCCCGGTGATAACCAGAACATCAGGCCCGGCATCACGCAGCGCAGGGAGTGCGGCATCCATTTCTTCTATCCGTGCGACCTTGGCGTCCACATCGCCGTCTTCGCCGGTTTTATCGGTGTATTTGAAATGGGAGAAGACAAAAGTATGATCTTTCAGTGCCTTGA
>DATFLS010000618.1:0-6622 GCA_035267465.1 bacterium | reverse complement strand
CTGAAACTTGTGTAGCGTGTCGGCATCCATTCTCTTTATCTCATACTTTTGACACCTGAGGGGCCAAAAGGTTAAATCTGCGATTTTATCCGGGGCTCATCGTCCGGACTGGAGTGCATCAACTGCTACCAGGGGAACCGGGTATGTCATCACCGAATTCATACGGTATCAGGAGAACACCGCGAATGGATCCATCATTGAATGGGGGAAGCCTTTTCCATGGAAGCGTATTCCTCCCGAATGAAGGTTCTTATCTCTCCGATGAGCCGGATCAGGTGAGTGATCTGGTCTGTCCCGATAGGCACCGGGACTTCTGCGCCATACTGCCAGAAATACAGCAGCACTTCTGTCGGTAAATTCCCGGTGCTCTGTCTGATGCCATACGCATACGCTTCCAGCTGCGGCAGGTACTCCCGGACCTTTGCCACGAAATCTTCATCATCAACGACATCCGTCTTATAATCGACCAATACCAGGCCCCGGGAGCCTCTGTCAATGAGGAGGTCAATTTGCCCCGAGAGTTCGATGTCATCAATTGCCGAGAGGAATTCTACTTCCGTATAACAGGGATATTCGACGATCTGTTGATGAAGATCGGTGTCCCGGAAGACCTGAAAGTTGGAAAGGATTTCTTCCTTTAGATCCGGGGAATCCCGAAATTCGCTGTTCGCCAGTTGCGCATCAATAATTTCAGTCGGCTCGCCCGGTGATCCGGAAACATACATCTCCAGGATATTATGGATTAATGACCCGAAGGCTGCGCCTCCCCGGGAGTGCTGCGCCTCGCCAGCGAACTGCATGTCTGGTAGTTTCAGAATATAAGTATTAAAAAATCTCTCCGGATCTCTGCAAAACACCGGCAACATGGAAGGACTCATTTCAGTGAGTTCGGGAGCTCGAGCCGGGACGTTCCAGCGCCGCTTTATCTCCCCGATAGACAAACCTCGTTTCGACGATCCCGCTGCGATTGGGGCAGTTTCCTGCTCCGGTGATTCCCGTGTGATAAGGTCGGATGCGGATGGCAGGTGCGGAATATCCAGGTAGGAGACGTGTGATACCTGCACATTGTTCGATCCAATTCTCACCTCCTGCCGGTCTGGTTCCCAACCCTGTTCATTAAGCACGCCAAGCGTCCAGCGCAGCCAGTTATCCTTCCCGTAATCAACTTTATCCAGCATTTTTTGGAGCCCATCCGGTCCGGTGAAAACGCCGGACAGCATGAGATAATCTCTCGCGCGGGTACTCGCGACGTAGAACAGGCGCTTGGATTCCGCAAGATCCTTTCTGGATTCCAGGTCGCGGATTAACTGATAAATGAACGGTTTGACTTTCTGCTGCTGGGCCGGTTTCCCCGGATCCGTCCAGTTTAATGCCCAGCCATATTCCGGGTAAAAATCTTTCTGCCGGGTGTTGTGGCCCGTGTAATCTATGTTCGGAATCAGGACGATGGGAAATTCCAGTCCCTTCGCCTTATGTATGGTCATCAGCCGGACGGCATCCTGATCGCCGAAAAACAAGGGCGCTTCTTCCGTATCGGCATGCTGTTGGAGTGATTTCGCATATGTAACAAAGGCTCCCAGGGAGGTATGCGTCGATTGTCCGAAGTCATGTGCCAGGTCGATAAACTGCTCGATGTTGCGAATATGTTGCACCCCGTTCGGCAGCGCTCCCAGCACACCAAAATATCCAGTTTCGGTGCAGATGAGATCGATGAGCCGGTCCGGAGCATACCGGTCTTTGAGTCTGCGCCATCGCTGCATTTTGCTCCGGCTTGCCCGGAGGATTTCAGCGTCGGACGGGGAGAGCGACTCCGGTGAAGTGAAGTCATCTTTGTACAGCACATCATACCAGTTCTCGACAGCCCGGGCAAGCCAGTATAAGCCTTCATCCGACATGCCAAACAGACCGGATCGCAATGCACCAACTGCGGCGATCTCATCTTCCGCAGAGGACAGGGCCTGCAGGATATTCAGAATATCCCGGATCTCCTGTTTGTTGAAGAATCCGCTCCCGGAGATACTATAGTATGGCACGTCCGCCAGCTGCAAGGCGTATTCATATTGCTTCATATAATTTGTCCGGCGGAATAACACTGCCACATCTCCGTACGTGGCCTGCCGGACTTCCCCGTCTTCTTCCACGGATATATTCGATAACTCGTTTTGCAGCCAGTTCGCGATATGTGCAGCTTCGATCATCAACTTATTTTCTATGGTGGCGTCCTCTGCATTCTTGTCCACTTCAATGAGCTGAATCGTTGTACTGGCAGACGGCGCACGCACATTTTGCCTGGTCGGTTCCAGTGGCAGATAGTGCTGTTCATACGGTGCCAGTGCGTCTTCCTGCTGTTCCTTTGTACCCATCACCTTCGAAAAACAGGCATCAATCCATTCCAGAATGGCCGGCTGGCTCCGAAAACTGCGGCTCAACACCGACTCCTGTACGCTCAACATCTCCCTGGCTTCTTCAAACAGACTCACCTCGGTACCCCGGAACCGATAGATAGACTGCTTGGGATCACCCACCAGAAACAGCCGGCTCTGACGATCACCACCTTGCTTCAGTAATTGTACAAGCAGATATTGCACCGGACTGGTATCCTGAAATTCGTCTACCAGGATATGTCGAAACTGATTGCCATATGAACGCAAAATCTCCGGGGAATTTTCGAGGATTTCCACAGCCTTCACCAGCAGATCATCGTAATCCAGGTACGCACGCTGCCGCTTCCAGCTGGTATAATTCTCCAGCGTATGATGATAGACATCCACCGCCGACTGCGCCAGTCGCAGGGCTTCTTGCTCCACTTCCGCGTCAAACACGGGAAATTGCGCCAGGGCCGGCTCCAGGACCCCGGTTCTGAACCGGACCATCTTCTTTTTCAGTTCGGTGAAATCCGCGCCATCCCAATTCGATTGACTGCCCTTGCTTTTCAAATCCTCCTGCATGGAGATCCAGATATTCGCTTGATCGATGATCCCCTGAACAGAAGTAAGTCCGGTGATTTTGTCTCGGAGGTTCACCCAATGGGGATAAAATCGATCTGACTCGGTGGAAGGAATGAGGTTTTCGAGCCCGGTTGTGATTTCCTGCCACAACGGATGAGACGCAAAATACTCCAGCACGGGAGAGACCTTCTCTTTAAACCGCTGTTCCACCTGGTCAAATAATGCCCCGACAGATTTCGCTGTATGATCGTCGTGAAAGTAAAACTCATATAACCCGGTATATTGTATTCGCTTCCTGAGCAATGTAGACAGCCGATCTGTTATCTGGTAGATCGAAAAATACCGGAGCAGATGAGCAACCGAGTCATCCCGCTCGTTGATGAGTTCAAATACCGTCCGTCTGATTATTTGCGGTTGACGCAGGGATGTGATGTGCTCATCCATGACAGAGAAATCCGGATCCAGTCCCACTCTGATCGCGTTTTCTTTGAGTAGCCGCGCACAAAACCCATGAATTGTACTGATATACGCCTGATCAAAATTATCCAGCAGTGTTCGCCAATCATCGGGCGACGGGACTTGAACACCGGATTTCGACAGGGGAGGAAAATCTTTGGGAGTCCGGCCATAAGCGGATTGTCGGATGAGATCGCGGATCTTCTGTTTCATCTGGTTGGCTGCTTTATCCGTGAAGGTGATGGTCAGAATCTCGGGGAGCGTGGCCTGTCTTTCCGCCAGTATTTGAAAGTAGCGATGGGTCAGGACGAACGTCTTCCCGGAACCGGCGCCCGCTGTGACCGGCAGATCCTGATCGATATTGCCAATGGCTTCACGCTGTTCGGGAGTGGGGTGTGTATGCGTCATCGGACGTCTGTTAATTCATTGTATCAGTGCCGAGGTTGACTCGCGGATACTTGAATTCTCGTTGATTTCAGATGTATCGAATACTAAAATAATCGATCATGGAAGGAGATTCTACACAATTTCCCGTCTACCTGCCGTTTGCCAGCGAATGGATATCTTTCGGCGTCTTCCTGGCGGGCATTCTGATCGCGATTGGGATTGCAGAATTTGCACAAAAGCGGTATCAATGGCCTGGAGAAACGACCCGGAAAATCGTGCATGTTCTGGTCGGAGTGTTGATTTTCTGGGCGCGGTTTTTGTTTGAAACGCCGCTGCCTCCAATCGTGCTTGCAACAATTTTTACTATCCTCAACGCCCTGGCTCTCAAGACTTCCATGTTCCAGGGAATGCACGGCACCACCCGCCTGACCCTGGGAACCACCTTCTATCCGCTCTCGTTCCTTATCCTGGTGGTGATCTTCTGGTACCGGGATCCGGTAATCCTTCTGCTCAGTTTCACGATTCTGGCCATCGGCGATCCCCTGGCTGCACAGGTGGGCGAGACAGTGGCTCATCCCAGGCGATTCACTCTCTGGAAAGACACCAAATCTCTGCAGGGCAGTCTCACTCTTGGTGTGGCAAGTTTTGTGATTACCACTGCCGGGTTATACGGGTTCGGGCGGCTTCCGGCCATCGTTCCGCCCCCGGTTCATTTCATTTTCCTGACAGGCGTGGCCGTAGCCCTTGTCAGTATGGTTGCAGAAGCCATCTCCCGGGCGGGCTCGGATAATCTGACGCTCCCGCTGAGCGCCGCTTTTACGATGGATATTACTCTGCACGGCACAGGCGTCTCTCCAGTGATGTTTTTCGTCTGGCTCCTGATCGCTTTTTTGTTTGCTTACATTGCGTATCAGGCACACGTCTTGACCCTTAACGGCACGGCGGCTGCGTTCCTTCTGGGTACCTTCATCTTTGGAATCGGGGGATTACAATTCATGGTGCCCCTGGCAACGTTTTTTGTACTTTCGAGTGCGTTATCACGGCTCGGCGGTCAACAGAAAAATCTTCTAAAAACCGTCTATGAGAAGACCGGCAACCGCGACATGATGCAGGTGATGGCCAACGGGGGCGTTGCCGGAATCATGGCGCTTCTGTGGCATTTTACCCACCAGGATGCACTGTATTACGGTTTTCTGGGATCGCTGGCCGCCGCTACTGCCGATACCTGGGCGACAGAACTGGGTATCTTTGCGCGACAACGACCCAGAAATATCGTGACCTTCCGTCCGGTGGAAGCAGGCACTTCCGGCGGGATCACCCCGTTCGGCACCACCGGCGCCCTGCTTGGCTCAGGGATACTTTCGTTATCCGGCTGGGTCATTCCGACCGACCTCATCCAGCCCTTCTTCCGGAGCCGCATTCTGCTCATTATCATCCTGTCCGGGTTAATCGGTGCCATGGTGGACAGTCTTCTGGGAGCCACCATCCAGGGCCAATACCGATGTCCTGTTTGCAGGAAGAGTACGGAGAAAAAAATACACTGCTCAGGTTCAGAAACCCGGCTGATACGCGGTTATCGCTGGTTGAATAATGACGTGGTAAATTTCATCTGCACCGCAACAGGCGGAGTACTGGTGTTAGTTCTGCTGGGTTAATATTCCTGCGCAGTCTCTGCATTCTGCCATATTGAGGGGCCGAGCAATGCCTGGCCGCTATTCATCATGATTCATGTGATGCGCTTCTTTCTGATGCGATTTTCGTCGCACCCACAAATTGCTTTGACCGGGCAGTACGGTTCACATTCGCCTGCCACGGGATGGAATTCACCATTCACCATCCGATCCACCGCCTCCCAGATAAGCCGTTCGGCCTCCCGCTGCAGATGGTCCGGCTCTCCGGGATCGGGTATCAGCCGGCCATCTTCTCTATTCTTTCGCAGAGAATAGTAAGAGAGGCGCACCGGGTGTGTGTACCCGGAAAGCAAATGCTCCGCGGCCATCGCGTACACCTGGAGTTGCAGCGCTTTTCCGCTGAAAAAATCCTGCTGCGCTTTGCCGCGGGACGTCTTATAGTCCACCACCGTAAATTCACCGGTCTCCCGCTTCAGGTCCAGGCGGTCGATCACTCCGCGGAAAGACAAGGCTTGATCATCTCGCCGCAATGTGAGGGGCGGCAAGCTGCTCTCAATCCCCATACCGAATTCCAGTTCGAACCGATCCGGGAACATTCCGGGATCCGACCACGGATAACTCTCAGCAAAGAAATCGACGGCATTATGCAGATATTGCCTGATCAGATCCTTTTCACGGTCAAAGAGCAACTCGGGGATGGGGATCTCCTGCTGCTGGTAGGCATCAAAGACGCCAGCGATTATCTTATCCAGCATTTCCATCACCTGCTGACGGTTCCGGTCGTCTATGACACCATCGTATCGGTCGGCAAGCCGGGAGTAAAATCGTTCCAGGATACCGTGTAACATTTTTCCCCGATCCTGCGGGGGCAGCTCCTCCGGAACTTCCTCTACTTCCGCAAGATGCAGGAGATACTGAGCAAAATATTGAAAGGGACTGGTATAGTATAACTCCAGCCGACTCGGACTTAATGGCATCTGAGAATAAAACAGCAGGTCGGCTATGTCCTGCCGGATTTGTTGCGAGTCGAGTTGACCATCGAAAATGCTGAATTCCCTGCTGTCACGGATCGCCAGAACCTCCCGGAGATGCCGTAACCGGGATGCGGAAACATCAAAGTCGCTGTCATCGAACTCCTCCAGCTTCCCCAGGTGCTGCAGTAAATCAATCCTGAGCCAGGAACTTTCCGGCGTGAACTCA
>DATFLS010000617.1:0-3489 GCA_035267465.1 bacterium | reverse complement strand
GCGGGAAATCCGCACGTCCGGTTCGACGAGGGGAAAGGCAGATGGAATGCATGGTATGCGGCTCGTGAGCCACAACGGGGAAACCCTGTAACCGAGGTAGGCCGAAACCTAACCATGTCATCTCCTTTCCTACTCTACTGGTTTTTATAGTTGTTTCAAGATGTTGCATTATCAAAAGTGTAACCACCCGATTCAGATTAGAAATAGGTCAGCAGGAGGATCAGCTCCTGCCTCAGCATAACAAATATCCGAAATTCAGCCGGGAGATTGTAGGCTTTTTTCCTGCCAGAGCAGGGGAACGGCCGATGATTGTTCCTTCAGTCAGATGAACAGAAAGTAGTTGAAACTAGGTCGCAATAGTTACATATTTCTGGTGCTATTCCGCTACCATGGTTCTCACAACCTTGAACAGGCATTGAACATAGCCCGGACTGGTGATTGGAAGTTTGTGGTGTATCGGATGGATTCCGGGAATCATTTCACAGGTTCGGATAGTTCGGATACTATAGAGGAGATATAGCATGAACCTGACTTTTTTCAGACGAACTTTCAACATCTGGTGTCTCGCACTGATACTGTTTGGAGCATTCCTCCCCGGAACAGCCCGATCTGCCGGGGAAGCGTCCCTGCAGGTGGAGATGCTGGATCAGGCCACCGGGGAACGGATCCCGGCCCGGGTGTCGCTCCGGGATAGCGCCGGATATGCAACACCACTACCGGCACAGGCAGTCTCCGTGATGTACGGCCGGAACGACCGGGCTGAGGGGTTCGGATTCCAGCCGGACAGCGCGTTCTACGCCGACGGGTATTTTTCACTCGCTTTAAAGCCGGGAAGGTATACTATTCAAATTTCCCGGGGATACGAATACCTTCGCCAGCAGCATGAGATCCAACTTAGAGCGGGGCAGGTCGTTCAGAAAGTCTACCGGCTGCAGCGATGGATTGATATGCCGGAACGGGGCTGGTTCTCTGCCGATGATCATATTCACATCAGACGATCACCGCGGGAGAATCCCCACATTCTGAAGTGGATCAGCGCCGAGGACATTCACGTAGGGGTATTGCTCCGGATGGGAGATTTCTGGACGACGTACTATGCCCAGTATGCTTTCGGCAATACGGGATTATACGGAGAGGGGGATCACCTCCTGACTTCCGGCCAGGAAGATCCCCGGACTCACGAAGTGGGCCACACCATCTCCATGGCTGCCGATAGTGTGGTGCGTTTGTCTCAGGAGTACTACCTGTACGATCGGGTGGCGAATGAGATACACCGGCTGGGCGGCCTGTTCGGTTATGCCCACCAGGGGATGTCCTTCCACGGATACCGCGGATTGACTCTGGATGTCTTGCGTGAGAAGGTGGACTTCCTGGAACTGCTGCAGTTTTGTGTGCCGGAAGGACCACTGGCCCTGGACCATTATTACCATTTCCTGGACCTGGGTTTTGCTATTACCGCCACAGCCGGATCGGATTTTCCATGGTGTGGGAAATCCCGCTACACCGGAGGCGAGCCCACCTGGGATGCCCAGATCGGAAACGCGCGGTTTTATACTTACACAGGAACTCCCTTCACTTTTGATGCCTGGAAGCGAGGAGTGAAGGCCGGCCATACCTTTGTTACCAGCGGACCAATGCTCAGCCTGAAGGTGAACGGCGCCCTGCCCGGAGATACTGTTCAGGTGCGAACTGGTGAAGGAATTACGGTGACTGCCGAAGCGTATGGTCATCCTTCGCAGGTCCCACTGGAAGACCTGGAAATTGTAGCACACGGAGAGGTCGTGGAACGCCGGGTCTCTGATGGCTCTGACAGATCGCGAACTCGTCTTTCTCTAACAACTGAAATCCCGGTCTCCCAGGGGATGTGGATCGCCGCCCGCTGTCAGGCTGGAGATATTCAGGTAGCGCACACCACACCGGTGTATGTAATCACGGAAGAGGGCGGGTTTCATAATCCAGCTACCGCCGGGCACTATCTCACGCTGAGCGAATCGTACCTGCAGGAACTTGAAGAAGTGATTGCCGTGCCGGATACGGGCAGTCTGAACCATCACGCCTGGCGATATAAACAGGAATTGGATAAGAGAATTATGGAAACCCGGCAGATTATTCGGCAGCTCAGGGAAGAATATATAAATTAGCTCCATATAAGATCACTTGGGCTTCAGAAGAAAGCAGGATCCACCCATTGTGCTGCCCCCATACAGGGAAAAATTTATTGGATTAAGCAGATAAATCTATAGATATATCGGTACCAGTGGACGATTCTTTTCCATTGGATATATATTGAGCACTGATTTCAGTTACCTGTCGGATCTCAATCTTCAATGCTTCAGATAGGATTTTTCCGGATCTTCCTTCTCTCAATTTTTCTTTGCCTGAAGGCTGTATGCCACCCTGATTGTCGCTGATTATGACCTGGCTGTTCTCCGGAGCTGCCTGAGTTGAAACTCATCTGTTAAGTTATCACTTGACATTTGAAACTTTACATGATAATGTTTCGCCAAATAACGAAATATTTATTATGCATGAGATACAGCAAACATTTAAGGCATTATCCGATACGAACCGCATACGTATTCTGAAGATGCTGCAGGTGAAACCGTTGTGTGTCTGCGAAATCACAGACATCCTGCATCTCGCTACGTCCACTGTTTCCAAGCACCTTTCAATCCTGAAAGAGGCGGGATTTATTATTGATGAAAAAGACGGCAAGTGGGTGAATTACCGGCTGGATGACTCGAATTGGAATCGGTATTCCGCCGAAATTCCTGTACTTCTTAAGTCCTGGCTGAATAGCGATGCTATAATACGGCAGGATCGCAAAAAACTGGAAGATGTTGATCGGTATAGTATCTGTGCGTCGTAAAATTTTTTGCGGAATTATTTCGATAAATGACGAAATGACAGTTTGTGAATAGGTGCAGTAATGGATCCCCGATGAATTGGAAATCCGAATATAAGCCGTTGCTATGGGTTGTTGGATTTTTTCTGTTTGCCTTCTTTATGCCATTGCAAGACAGTCAATTTCGTCAGAGTATCTATGACTCTCTGGCTTTAACCCAACGGTATGCAGAGGAGCATGTTTTGCTCTGTCTGGTTCCGGCATTCTTTATTGCCGGTACAATTGCCCGTATTTATCAGTCAGGCTGCAGTGATCAAATATTTCGGCGCGGGAGCGAAAAAATGGATTTCGTATGCGGTGGCGTCCGTTTCAGGTTCGATTTTAGCAGTATGTTCATGCACAGTGCTCCCGCTATTTTCGGGCATCCATAAACGCGGAGCAGGTCTGGGGCCGGCTATCGCTTTTCTCTATTCCGGTCCGGCCATTTATATTTTGGCTATTATCCTTACTGCCCGGGTGCTTGGAATGCAACCGGGACTGGCGAGGGTCATTGGAGCTGTAATATTTACGGTGATGATTGGCTTGATTATGCATTATTTCTACCGCAAGGAGGAACGGGAGAAGGCTGCATCGCAGATGACCAT
>DATFLS010000616.1:0-4869 GCA_035267465.1 bacterium | reverse complement strand
CCGGAGACGGCAACCGCGTTAGTGAATTCGTGCTCCCACAATCGCATGAGATCGGTATAGCCTTCAACAATGAAAACTTCCTGATCCCTGCGAATGGCATCGCTGGCCTGGTTGAGGCCGTAGAGAATTTTCCGCTTCTGGTAGACCGGAGATTCCGGGGAGTTCATGTATTTTGCCGGATCCTCCGGATCCATGGCCCGGCCGCCGAAGGCCACGACGCGTCCGGCCACATTGATGATAGGAAACATAATCCGATTACGGAATCGATCGTAAAAACCACTGCCGTCCTTTCGCTGTGAGATGAGCCCCGCCCGATGCAGGACCTTCAGATCATGATTATTTTTCGGTCCCCAGGTTACCAGGGAATCCCAGGCGTCCGGGGCCAATCCCACCCGGAATGCTTTGAGGGTATCGTCTGAGAAATCCCGGCTGCGTAAGTAGGCCAGTGCTTTTTCTCCCTGGTCTGAATAGAGCGCCTTCTCAAAGAACCGCATGGCGAAGGCGTTGGCTTCGTACAGGGGACCCGCCGATTGAGTCCCGGTCGACTTGTCGGAGGAGATCTCTGGCAGGGAAATACCGCTGCCCTCCGCCAGGCGTTTGACGGCTTCCGGGAAAGTGATGCGTTCATATTCCATCAGAAACGAAAACACATTCCCGCCCTTGCCGCAGCCAAAGCAGTGGTATATCTGCTTATCCGGCGCCACACTGAACGAGGGCGTATCCTCCTGGTGAAACGGACAGAGCCCGAAATAATTCCGTCCCCGCTGCCGCAGCTGAACATACCGCCCCACCACATCAACGATGTCGGTGGCTTCTCTTACACGATCAATGGTTTCTTCGGGTATCTTAGGCATAGTGATGATACGCAAGTTTTCATAGCACGCAGATGACGCAGATTGAGCAGATTTGCGCAGATCTATTTATTGGTATAAACTTTCCGGGTTATTTGAGGTTTCTCCCCGAAATTTAACAAAAGTCCAACCTCTATTTTATTGGCTTTTAGGTAGTTGATTAGTTGCAGGCTGTTAGATTTCGTTAATCTTTCCACAGCTTTAATTTCTATTATCACGAGATTGTTGACCATAATATCTGCAAAATATTCTCCCATAATTATGCCATCGCAATATACTGATATCGGAACCTGGCGTGTTATTTCAAAACCGATTTTCTTCAGTTCATGGAACAGAGCATTTTCATAAACCTTTTCCAGAAATCCATAACCCAAAGTATTGTATACTTTGTAAAAGGCTTTGATAATTGTTTCTGTTACATCCTTATGTTTGTACTCTGTGGTCATCTGTTCAATCTGTGTTATCTATGTGCCATATTTTTCGAAACTCTCTCCCTGACTTCCAAACATGCAAATCTGTGAAATGATTAATACTCTGCTTCATCTATCACCTCCTCAATCTTTTTTGCTCTTGATTCTTTACTCTTGACTATCAACCCGGGGCGTTGTGGTGTGAGGCTTTTTTCACTTTTCACTTTTCACCTTTCACGTCTTTCCTATCTGCGGTCATCTGTTCAATCCGCGTCATCTGCGTGCCATTCAAATTATCCTAACGTAACGATGGTGACGCCGGCCCCGCCTTCCTCCAGTTCACCCAGGCGGTGGCTTTTCACATGTTTTTGTTCTGACAGGTACTCCCCGATGGCTTTCTGCAGTGCGCCGGTCCCCTTGCCGTGGATAATTTCAACTTCTTCCAGACCATGCACCAGCGCCTGATTGATGAACCGATCCACGTTTGCCAGCGCTTCGTCCACCCGCTGGCCGCGCAGATCAATCCGGTTGGATGACTGACCGTCCTCCGCCAGGTACACCCGGGTTCCGGTGCCTCCTGACTTTTTCTTCCCAGTGGATTGTTTCCGCTGCTGTTCGGCCGGTTCCCGGAGCATCTCCGCCGGAACGTCCATCCGCATACCGCCGATATCCACGGAAATTCTGTCGCCGCCCTTTGGTTCGTCCACCACTGTACCGGTTTTATTGAACTGGGTGACATAGACCAGATCGCCTTCATGCAAGTTGGCGATCTCGATGGGCTCCCCGTCTCCGGCAGGCTCGTCCTGTACTTCTTGCTGGATTCCCGCTACCTTTTCTTTTTGCTCGGCGACGGTTTGCTTTGCTTCCTTGATCGCCTCTTTCGACGCCTCTGTCTCCCGGATTGTGCGGATGGCTTCCTCGATCTTCCGGGAGCTCTCGTCCAGGATTTTCTGTGCGTCCCGGGTGGCCGTCTGTTTGGCTTTTTTCACTTCCTCCCGGATTTTCTCCACCTTGGTCTCATACTCGCGTTTCAGGTTCTCGTATTTCATCCGCTGGGAAGAGTGTTCGGTTTTTTCCTTTTCCAGTTCGTCGGCCTGTTTTTCCAGCTGGACGATTAGATCTTCCAGGGCTTCTTTGGACGAATCCAGGTAATGCCGGGCGGTATCGATGATCTCCGATTGCAGTCCTACCCGACCGGCGATTTCCAGAGCATAGCTGCTGCCCGGACGGCCAATATGCATGATGTAGGTCGGCGAAAGATCCTCCTGATTGAACTGCATGGCGGCGTTGATGATTCCCTGCGTGTTATGGGCGAACGCTTTCAGCGCCCCGTGATGGGTTGTGGCAATGGCGAGGGATCCCTTCTCCAGCAGCCGCTCCAGGATGGCCCTCGCCAGGGCGGCGCCCTCGGTGGGATCGGTTCCGGTGCCCAACTCGTCCAGCAACACCAAGCTGTTCCCGGTTGCGTGCTCCATAATCTGCGAAATACGTCCCACGTGCGACGAGAAGGTAGAGAGGTCCTGTTCGATGGACTGCCGGTCTCCGATATCGATGTAGATGGCATCCACCAGGGGAATCACCGGGCCTTCATTTGCGGGAATATGCAGTCCGGAGATGGCCATCAACACCAGCAATCCCGCAGTCTTCAGGGTCACGGTTTTTCCGCCGGCATTGGGACCGGTTATTAAAATAATGTGTTCACCATTTCCAAAGATGATATCGTTGGGCACCACTTGTTTGGTCCGCATCAGGACCGGATTTCGGGCGCCCTTCAGTTCAATGCGCCGGTCGTTGGACACGATTGCCGGCACGCCATCGATATCCATGGCATAGTGCGCCATGGCATGCAGCAGATCCAGCTTGACTACCTGATCCTGGTTCACCGCTATCTCATCCGCTACTTCGCCCACCTGCGCGGTGAGCTCCCGCAGAATACGCTCGATTTCCTCCTGCTCTGCCAGCTGCAATTCCTTGAGGGTGTTGTTCCCCTCGACAATCGCCATTGGTTCAATGAAAAACGTCTGCCCGCTGGACGACTGATCGTGGACAATACCCTGAATTTTATTCTTGTATTCCAGCTTTACCGGCATCACCAGGCGACCACCCCGGATGGTCGCACGGTTATCCCGGAGCATTCCGGCATCAGCGTATTGCCGGGTGAGTTGTTCCATCTGTTCCCGGATCGCGGCCTCCTGGCGGATGATCTGTTTCCGAATGCTGCCCAGCTTCTCGCTGGCCGAGTCCTTCACCCTGCCATAATCGTCGATCTTTCCACTGACAGCGTTCTCGATGGACTTATGCGCAGTGATGAGATCCACCAGATCTATCAATCCTGCGTACCGGGTTCCCCGCTCTTTAAGATACTGCCGGGTCTTCCTGCTGATTTCCAGAATCCGGGCGATGGACAACAGGACATCCGGCTGCAGGACGGCATTTTTAATTTTCGCGTGCCGGAAGTCTTCGCTGCAGTCCTCGATCCGCTGGAGCGGAAAGGGATCATCATGCTCCAGGATATCGACGAAATCACTGATACCACGGCTGCGCTGCCGGATCAGATCGAGTGAGTCATATGGATGGAGTGAGAGAGCCTGTGTGCTGGCTAACTCAGAGAGGCAATACTCAGAAATGAATTCCCGGATTTTGGTATATCCAAGGTCTTCGAATGCATCGTCCTGCCAGTTCATTAATAGACGTGAGAGACTTTCCTTCGCTGTTGTTGCTCCCTCTGCAACTCCGGTACGGAGCCCTGCTGTTGTCGTTTCAACCTACGCCTCAACTCCTCCCGCAGTTCCGGACTTTCCAGCAGTTCCTGTACTTTCTCTTCCGAGAAATCACGCAGCACTTCCATATCCACGTCGTCGCCGAGCAACTCCGCCAGCCGGTCGAGCGGAGTCTCCCGGTTAAATCTGGCAAAGGTGGACTGATCTCCGCCAACCGGAAGGTAATTTTCCATCCGGTGTATAAAATGCCGGGCGCCCGGGAAAACTCGAATTACGCCGTCATAAATGGTGGGAGCGACCCCCAGGATGACGGCATAGGTTTCGGTGTTCTGCTCCAGGTCATTGGTATAGCGTTCCACCGGAAGCAGGAGCAATCCCCAGAGTAACAAACTCAGGAGAATGGTCGCCTTGACAGCCCCGAACATCGCACCACCAGCCCGATCCACCCAACTCAGCATGGCGAACTGCAGGAACCGTTTCAGCAGCTCCATAAGGAGTTTTGCGCCGAACATTACCACCAGAATGATGAGGATAAAACTAATGACGGTGAGCTTCTCCGGTGACGAATCGAACATCGCCGCCAATTTCGCGGCGACAATATGGACATAATTAATCGCAATCAGGATGGCGGCAATTAGTCCGATGATCTTCAGGAGCTCTTCCACCAATCCGCGCCGGGTGCCCGCCAGCGCAAACAGTCCGACAATGGTGAGCACGAAAATATCAAAGTAGTGCATACGTCTAACCTATCTGCATAATACTTCGCCCCGAATATATACCTTCGGGAAAGAGAACTTACAAGAAATCCCTTCGGACCTTCGGCTGCGATATCAGCATGACCACACAGAGGCCATTGTGCCAACAAACGACTCCACCTGCTCTTCTCAT